>NZ_VPAP01000030.1:0-25586 GCF_013419195.1 Acinetobacter sp. YH12099
AAAGTTTTACGTACTTTAACTGAATCAACCTATGAAATTCAGCCTCAGCAAAGTCATTATGAATCTCTCGAAGTAGATGAGTTCTGGAATTTTGTTGGAAATAAAAAGAATAAACAATGGCTTATTTTTGTTCAAAAGTCATATTTTACCTCGGAGAAACCGGACATTTTTATTGGTGAGAATATAGACACTTTAAATGGGTTCTAACACTCTCGTTTCGTATAACAGCCATTATGTTAAATGGAAGGAAGCAAAATAAGTTAACATTTTGCTTCCGGCCACATTAAGCTAGAGTTTTATTTAAATAAAGCTATTTAGTAATCATTAAATTAATTAAAATCTAAATCTAACACCAGCTCCATATAACCAACCTTTCTCAGAGTTTGATTCTATTTGCCACGACGTTTCATCATTACCTTTTGAATACTCATAGGCAATGTCGATATAAGGCATGATCTTTTTACTGATTTCATAGCGAGTTTCAAACCCTGCGGTTGCACTGCTTAAACCAGTTTTTTTCGCATATTTAGAGTCATCACTAAAGATAGCATCCAACTCTAAATAAGGTTGAATAATCAACTTTTGCGTAATCAGAAAATCACGTTCCGTTTCTAGGCTAAAGCCCGCATAATTGTCTTCTCCCGCATAGAGATAAGCATCAGTTTCAAAGAAATATGGCGCCATACCATGTAAGCCAATCACCGCATCAACATTTTCTTCGGTGTCTTTGCGATGATCATTGAGTTCAACTTTTTCACTACGATAACGTGCACCAATCTGTGCATCCCAAAAGTCTGAAATCATACGGCTATATAAAAGTTTGGCATCATAATGTGCATCATGCGATTCTTCTTTATCGGCATGAATTTTAATAAAAAGCTTATTTTCATCTGTGCCAATACGGGTTTCAAACTCTGACTTTAAATCACCTGTGCCATCTTCATTGACAAGCCACTTATTGTCCACTGTCGTAATCGCATAAATTTGCGCACCGTGTTCTGAGCGATGATCATAATGCGAACTCTGCTGAGCATTCGCATCTGGTACATGATGTAAATGATTAACCGTAGATGTTGCCTGATGTTGTGCCTGATTCATTTGGCTATGGTTCATTTGAGAGCGATCCATTTGCATCGGCTGATTTTGACTAGAAGATGTAGCAACTGTCATTTTTTCAGGCGCACTATGATCTTCACCATTATGTGCCAAACTCACTGCACTGACCATCAACAAAGAGCTTGCTAAAACAGTTTTAGAAAAAAGATTAATGGTGCGCATGTTGATCTCCTTTCTGTACTTTTTGATCTTGCTGTTTCTCTGTTGATTTGTGATGCATTGGCTGATGACCTGCATGTTGATGGTTCATCGGTGCTGAATGTGCAGCATGATTCATTTTCCCCATCATCTGCATGTGTTGTGCATGCTCTTGTGGAGAATGCTGTGAATGATCCATCTCAGACATCGCTTGATGATTCATTGATGGTACATTTTTTCCATCAGTCTGAGCAGTTGAATGATGCCCTTCGTGCGCCAAACTTAAGCTTGTTAAACTCAATACCGCAACAGAAAAAAACGCTTTAAATACAAAATTAGTGATGTGCATGTCCAGCTCCTTTTTGCTCAGTTACTTGGTGAGTTTGAGTCGAATTTGTACCTTGAATTGGCGTTGTAGACACTTGTTCATCGCTAACATTTGCCACGATCAACTTGTTCATCATTCCTGCACTCATGTGATACAACAAATGACAATGGATTGCCCATTCGCCCAACTCATCCGCAGTTAATAAAGCAGTGACTGTTTTACCCGGTGGTACAATCAATGTGTGTTTATTCGGCATATCTACCGACTCTTGACCATTCTCCAACTGCATAAACATGCCATGTAAATGCATGGGGTGCGCCATCATACTGTCATTAATAAATTTGATACGGATACGCTCGCCATACTTCACTTTTAATGGCTCAGCATCGCTGAATTTTTTACCGTTAATCGTCCAAATATAACGCTCCATAGTACCGCCCAAACGCACTACTAATTCACTGCTAGCTTCACGAGTATCTTTTTGCGGTTCTAAAGATTTTAAATCACTATATTGCAAGGCTTTATTGCCCGCAGGTGTAGATGCATTTGCCCAACCATAAACCACTTGATCATTTTCTTGTGGTTTTGCTGTGCCATGCTGTGAATGATCCATTTTCGAGTGATCCATGCCTTGCATATCGCCATGGTTCATTTTTGAATGATCCATTTTCGAGTGATCCATGCCTTGCATATCGCCATGGTTCATTTTTGAATGATCCATTTTCGAGTGATCCATGCCTTGCATATTGCCGTGGTTCATTTTCGAATGATCCATTCCTGCATGATCACCACCACCATGTCCCATATCTTCCATGGTCAAAAGTGAGCGTGGACGTGGTGCAGGCATATGAATGCCATGTGTCATAGGATTTAGTTCATTGTGCAGTGTACCAATCGCATAGCCTGAACGGTCAATTGACTCAGCTTCAATTTGATAATGTCCGCCTTTTGGCTCCACAATCACATCATAAGTTTCAGCTGTGCCAATACGAAACTCATCCACAGCAACAGGTTTTACAGGCTGACCATCAGCACTGACCACAGTCATTTTCAAGTTAGGAATACGGACATCGTAGAAAGACATCGCAGATGCATTCACAAAACGTAGGCGAATTTTTTCATTCGGTTTAAACATTCCTGTCCAATTTTGTTCAGGTGTTTTGCCATTAATGAGGAAGGTATAACCTGTAACATCCGACATGTCGGTTTTTAGCATACGCATCTGATTCCACATTTTGCGGTCAGACCATGTCGCTTTTATGCCATCACGTTTAACCTGCTTCCAAACATCACCCAAGGTTTCACGCTGATCTTGATAATATTCAGCTGAAATTTTAAGATCTTTCTGAATTTGATCACTGGTTTTTTCATGAAAATCTGACAACATCACCACATAGTCACGTTCAGCTTTTTCATGTGCTGCCAATGGTGTTTTACCTTTTGGATAAATCACAAAAGAACCATATAAGCCGTCCTGTTCCTGTCCTTTAGAATGAGCGTGATACCAATAAGTCCCGCTTTGGCGAATCTTGAATTTATAAACATACTCGCTTTGAGGCTTAATACCGTTAAAACCATTAAATCCCGGTACACCATCCATAATGCCCGGCAACAACAGTCCGTGCCAATGAATAGAAGAATCTTGGTTTTTTAAATTATTTTTCACGCGAATGATGGCTTCATCACCCTCTTCAAACTCAAGCAAAGGCGCAGGAAATTGACCATTTACGGTAATGCGCTTTACAGGCTTTCCAGTTGGGCTGACCACTGCTTCATCAATAACAAGCTGATATTCACGCACTTCGGCAAAAACCAAAGGCGACGATGCAAAACAAATACCTGCTAATAGGTACGAACTAATTTTATGAGACATAACTTAACCTTAATTTTTGAAAAATAAATAAATTTTAAAAAAAATGGTTAAGTTTTAGGAGGACGTGAAATTTCTTGCCAATACCCATTTAGATATTGGTTGGGGTAATAAAAATTAGGCTGATCTATAGAATAGAAGGTATCTAGGGGATCTAGCGAGCTTTGCAAAGAATGAAGACATGAGATCTGTGTCTGGCAGGATAAGCTAGAACATTCCTGACACTTTTTGTGATCTATATTCTGATTAAGAGCTAAATGATTATGGCAATCGGTATTCGTCTGTACTTCGTGATTAATACCATGTTGAGTGACTTGCTGTGCTTGATCTAAACAATGATCTTGGCTCATTTCAGTTTGCATATTGATATGCATTATCTTTACTGATGCAACAGACACACTACTCCATCCTATGGCAAAAACCATAAGAAAACAAAACCAAAGTTTTTTGGAGAGATGAGTCAACACGAATGCTATCTAGGAATAGAATTTAATCCAAAATATCTTAACGGAATTTCAAATATTTACAACCCAATATAATTTAGTAGTTTCTCTAAAATTAACATAATACACGTTATGCGAAATTAGAAAAATGAGTTTATTGCACTGATATTTATCTGTTTTTTAAATTTTAGACCTGGGTTGGTGCCCAGGTTTTTTTATTGCGTATAACAGCCATGATGTTAAATAGTTCTCTTTTTAGATAAATATTCATGTTTTCAATACATGCTAATTAGAGATTTTGAACTCAAGCAATTCTATAAAATTTTAACTTATGTGTACCTCTACTTTTAACTTCGGTTATTTATGGGAGGATTACCGGTGGCCTAACTTAAATAAAAAGTCTCCGACAAACCCGGTACGGTTCACTATCTATTGTTATTCTTACCTGAAATTGATGTGAGCTTATAGAGACAAGGTAAATTTGCAAAAGTGCCGGCTATTCAGTGTTCATTGAATGTTTAATTTAATTTATTAAGCTTGACCTTGGAGTGGCTCTAAGCCTTATACTTGGTACAAATTTTTCGATTGTTATGATGATGCGTTCTACTACATGGATTACAGTCTTGGTTGGATTGTTCATGTTCCAAAGCTTTTGGAATGTGGCGGCGGCCTTTTGTGTCCATGAACAACAGCCTCAATCACAGCAGAGTTATCATTTTGGTCATCACCAAAATACCTTGTGTGCCAGCGATAGTCGTCAACACGATCATAATGGACAGTCAGAAAACATAAAAACATTCAGTAGCGATTTAGAAATCGGTGAAGATCATCAAGATCATCTACCATCGATGACGCATTTGATTGTACAAAATGAAAAAGTAGATGTGTTTCATCCAAGCTCTGAAGTTAAAGTGAATCCACAATTTCATTGGAAAAACAGCTATCAGGCTCCTGACCTGTTTCAACAAAGCCCACCTCCCGAATTTTCCCCGCTCATGGTGGGGTAGCCTAAAACATTCCCACCACTTTTATTATTTAAATAAGTGGGAAAAATCATGTCTTCACAATCAATTATACTCTTGCGTCATAGCTTGGTTGCTTGTATATGTGCAGCGGCTATGCAATATAGCTATGCTGAAAACGTTACCAGCTTTGAATCCGCTTTAGCAAAAGTACAAAGTTACCAGACTCAAGACAAGCTGTGGCAACAAGTTCAGCAAATATCTGAATTGAATATTCAGCAAAGTCGGTTATGGCAGAATCCAAGTATAAGTTTAGAACAGTCTGGCTTTGGCTCAGGTCAAGAACAGGAATTCAATGTTGGCGTTAGTCAACCTCTAGATCTATTTGGTCAGCGTAAGCTGAACCGGGTGATTGCCAATACCTCGAATCAACAAATCCAATTGCAACAGCAATTATGGAAGGCACAAAGCCAACTGATTGTTAAATTTGCATGGTCGCAATTTGCACTTGCTGAGGTTGAGCAGTCTGCTTATTCAGTACAGTTAAAAACAAGTAAAGCCAATCTGGACAGTGCCCAGAAACGCTATCAGGCAGGCAGTATTGCCCTGGTTGATTTTGAGCGTACCCAAATTGAAGCGCTAGAAATCCAACGACTTTATCAGCAAGCGATGCTGAATAAACAAGCTGCCGGTCGTCAGCTGTCTAATTTGTGGGGGGGAGAAACATCTTCACATCTTCAATTGAATAAAACCGCTATCCCTTGGCCAGAGCAAAGTCTCCAAACTGTGCAACGGTATATTGCTGAAGGGTGGCTAGAAAAATTCTATGCCTTGAACATTCAGCAATCGGATCATCAAATTGAAAATTTAAGAATTCAGGCACGTCCCAATCCGACTTTAAATGTAGGCATGAAACGTAGCAAAACCCCTAATGAAAGCAACGATACGACTTTGGCAATCGGCGTGGCTATTCCACTGAATATTTTCAACCGCCAGCAATATGCGATCCCGATGGTCCAGCAACAGCAAATATTGCTGAACCAACAGCAGCAGCGTGAGCTGAAGCAACAAATACTCAATATTGCCAACAGCATGCATCAGCTCAAAGGTTTACGTAGCCAGTTCGATGCCACAACAGCACAAGTTACTTTGGCGACCAAAGTTCAGAGCCGTACTTTACAAGGGTTTCAGGCAGGGAAACTGTCCATTACCGACGTTCAACAAGCAACCACCCAACTGCAGAATCTTCGATTGGGTCAATTACAAATTCTACGTCAAGCTTGGCAAACTGCCCTCGCAGCTGAGGCACTCAGTATTGGCACAAGTTATGAAGAAATTAGCCGTTCGGATGCCTATACACAACTGAATAAAAAGGCAGTCGAAGCATCGCAAAATTTAATCAATGGGGGAGCACGATAAAATGAACGCCAAGCAAAACGGAAAAATATCCCAGTCTCTCATGATTGCAATTTTGATTCTGATTACGGTCTTGGTCAGTCTGGTTATTTGGTTAAGTTCAAAAAAAACTGAATCTGAGGGGCATGGTCATGATGAGGGAAATGCCGAACATTCTGATGAAGATAGTTCTGAAGAAGGACATGCTGAAGAAGGCGAAATACAACTGACCAGCCAACAAATGGTTGAACAAGGTTTAAAAGTTGCTGTTGCATCCACAGGATTGGTTGAAAAGCTGACAACCCTGCCAGGTAAATTGGTGGTGAATACCGATCAACAAGCGCATATATCGCCTAATTTTAGTGGTCATGTCGAGCAGGTCAATGTGGCTTTAGGACAGAGCGTGCAAAAAGGACAAACGCTGGCTGTACTAATCGTGCCTGAACTGATCGACCAACAGGCAAATCTGCGTATGGCACAGGTGAATCTGGATTTGGCCCGTAAAGATTACCAGCGCGAACAGCAACTCTGGTCACAGGGGATTTCTGCCAAACAGGATTACCAGCGTGCCGAAAATGCCTACCGTCAAGCGCAGATTACTGTCCAGTCCTCACAAGCACGTTTAAATGCATTAGGTGCAAGTGGCAATAACAATGGGCGTTTTCTGATTAAAGCACCGATCTCTGGGGTGATCAGTCAAAAAGATATTGTGGTCGGTGAAAATGTGCAACTGGCTAATCAGCTCTTTGTCATTGAACAGCTGAAAGATTTATGGCTTGAGTTTAATTTGCCGAATCAATTCTCAGGTCAACTGCAAGCCGGGCAAAAAATTGACTTTAAAGTGAATGATTCAGATCAAATCTATAAAGCTACTGTACAAAGCTTAACCTCTCAGGCAGATGTACAAACAGGGCGTCTGGTGGTGCGCGCAAAACTCGATGCGCAAGCTACTGAGTTGCGTTCTAATGTGCTAGTGAGAGTGTTGATTCCGGAAGCTACAGCAAAATCAGCCCTTCGGATTCAAAAGTCTGCGCTGCAAAGTATTGAAGGTGAAGACAGTATTTTCATCGTAGATTCAGAACAAAAAGGTCAAGTCCACTTAAAAGCACAGAAAGTGCAATTGGGGCAGGCTTCAAGTGATGGACAATGGCTTGAAGTGATTTCTGGGCTGACTGAAGGGCAGAAGTATATCGCTCAAGGCAGTTTCTTGTTGAAATCTGAATTAGAAAAAGACGAGGCAGGCCATGAACATTAATTCTGATCTGCCAAAACCAGAAGGTTTATTCGAACGAATCATTCAGTTTTCCATACAAAATGCGATTTGGGTGTTGCTCTTTGTCTGTACCTGGATTGCGGTCGGGGTGTATAGCTATCAGAAACTCCCGATTGATGCTGTACCCGATATTACCAATACCCAAGTCCAGATTAATACTCAAGCCAAGGGTTTTACTGCGCTTGAAGTCGAACAGCGGATTACCTATCCCATTGAAAATGCCATGGCTGGCATTCCGGATCTGGAGCTTACCCGTTCCATATCCCGTTATGGACTCTCTCAAGTCACCATTGTCTTTAAAGATGGGACTGATATTTATTGGGCCCGTCAGCAGATTAACCAACGGATACAGGAGGCGCAATCTGAGTTGCCTGCACAAATCGCACCGACGATGTCCCCCGTTTCTACGGGTCTCGGTGAGATTTATCAATGGGTACTGAAGGCAGATCCGAATGCGAAAAAGCCGGATGGAACTGCATACACGCCGATGGATTTGCGTGAGATTCAGGACTGGATTGTGCGTCCTCAACTGCAACGTGTTAAGGGAGTTGCAGAGGTCAACAGTATTGGTGGTTTTGAAAAAACCTATGTGGTCTCTCCCGATTTAAACCGGATGCAGCAACTGAATATCTCATTAGAACAACTGCAACAGGCTTTAGCGCAAAATAATGAGAACCGAGGTGCAGGTTATATTGAAGACAATGGTCAGCAACTGACGGTACGTGTACCGGGTACATTCAATGGGCTTTCTGATATTGAGAACACCATGCTGGGTAGCCCAAATGGCAGCCCAATTCGGGTTGGTGATATTGCGCAAGTCTCTATTGGGCATGATTTAAGAACCGGTGGGGCAACCTATAACGGCAAAGAAACCGTTTTAGGGATTGCCATGATGGCGATGGGTGGAAATAGCCGGACTGTTTCTAAAGCTGTGGATGCCAAGCTTCAAGATATTCAGAATAGTTTGCCTAAAGGGGTAGTGATTGAAACGGTGTACGACCGTACTACCTTGGTTGAGAAGGCGATTAAAACCGTTCAGAAAAACTTGGTAGAGGGAGCAATCCTGGTCATCATCATTCTGTTCCTGTTTTTAGGGAATATCCGTGCTGCCTTGATTACTGCCTGTGTCATTCCACTCTCTATGCTGTTTACCTTAACCGGGATGGCACAGAAAAATATCAGTGCCAATCTGATGAGTTTAGGTGCACTCGATTTCGGCATCATTGTCGATGGTGCTGTGGTGATTGTCGAAAACTGTATCCGGCGTTTAGCCCATACACAGCAACTGTTAAAACGACCTCTCACACAAAGTGAACGCTTTAAGGAAGTTTTTCTGGCTGCCCGCCAAGCACGTCGTCCTCTTATTTTTGGTCAGCTTATTATTTTGGTGGTGTATTTGCCGATTTTTGCTTTAAGTGGTGTAGAAGCAAAACTATTTCATCCGATGGCTTTAACCGTTGTTCTCGCACTGGTGGCAGCTATTATTTTATCGATCACCTTTGTGCCCGCTGCAGTTGCTTTATGGGTTAAAGGGGAGATCAAAGAAACGGAAAGCCGTTGGATGATCTGGCTCAAAACCCGATATCAACAGATATTGGATGGAGCCTATCATTACAAAGCGGTGGTTTTAACTTTTGCCATTTGTCTCTTGGTCATTACGGGTCTGCTCAGCACGAAGATTGGCAGTGAGTTTGCACCCCAGCTGAGTGAAGGTGATTTTGCGGTACAGCAATTACGTTCTCCAAGCACAGGCTTGGAAGAGTCTTTACGTATTCAGGAAAATACCGAAAAGCTTTTACTGAAAAACTTTCCCGAAATTAAAGCTATATTTGCCCGTACCGGGACTGCTGAAGTGGCGACAGATGTGATGCCACCGAATATTTCCGATGGTTATATCATGCTGAAACCACGTGAGGAATGGCCAGATTCAAAAGAAAGCCTAGATGCACTTCGAACCCGAATGGAAGCTTATCTTGCGACAATTCCCGGCAATAACAGTGAGTTTTCTCAGCCTATTGAGCTACGTTTTAATGAACTGATTTCAGGTATACGCAGTGATGTGGGGGTGAAGGTTTTTGGTGATGACATGCAGGTTTTGAATACTGAGGCTGCAAAAATCGCGAAAATCATTCAGCAAGTCGCAGGTAGCAGTGCGGTGAAAGTTGAACAAACTTCGGGTCTGCCTTTACTCAATGTAGAGATTGATAAAGCTTTAGCTGCCCAGTATGGCTTGAGTGTGAAATCTATTCAGGATGTGGTGGCTGCAAGTATTGGTGGACAAAGCGTGGGAGAGATTTTAGAAGGCGATCGTCGTTTTGATTTTGTTATCCGTCTTGGAGAGCAAGACCGTAGTGTCGCATCTGTTTCCCAGTTACCTATTCAGCTTCCAAATGGTGGCAGTATTTTATTGTCGGATGTCGCGCAAGTCTCGACCATTGAAGGAATCAACCAAGTCAGTCGAGAAAATGGTAAACGCCGAGTTGTGGTTACAACGAATGTTGAAGGGCGTGATTTAGGGTCTTTTGTTTCTGATGTACAGACACAGCTCAAAGCATACACTTTGCCAAGTGGTTATTGGATAGAATATGGCGGTCAGTTTGAAAATTTGGCTTCAGCCAAAGCACGGATGCAAATCGTGATTCCACTGGCTTTAATCACTATCTTTATTTTACTGATGGCGGTCTTTCACAATGTCAAAGAAAGTCTATTGGTCTTTACCGGGGTACCCTTTGCCTTGACCGGTGGTGTGCTGTTCCTTTGGCTAAGGGATATTCCATTATCGATGTCAGCTGGAATTGGCTTTATTGCCTTATCTGGTGTTGCAGTCCTCAATGGACTGGTAATGCTGACCTTTATTAAGGAATTAAGGGACAAATATCCAGTGCATAAAGCCGTGTGGCAAGGGGCTATTTTGCGCTTAAGACCAGTGTTGATGACAGCTTGTGTGGCTTCACTGGGTTTTGTACCAATGGCGCTGGCAACCGGAACAGGGGCTGAGGTTCAACGGCCACTGGCAACCGTAGTGATTGGCGGGATTATCTCTTCAACATTACTAACTTTGGTGCTGTTACCCGTGCTTTATCGTTGGATAAATGAAAAGAAAGTTTCTTAATCCAATAGATTAGTCGATTTACAGCAGAGATATTGGCTGTTATCCAATATCTCTGCTCATCATAAATAGAATAAGGAAAATATTTTATGTCAGAACATCATGATCATAGCCATGCGGTTGTTACTGAAGAAAATAGTAAGAAGTTAATGGTTGCCTTAGGTTTAACGACTACTTTTTTAATAGTAGAAGTTGTCGCTGCTTTTATTACCCAAAGTTTGGCTTTGTTATCTGATGCAGCTCATATGTTTACTGATGTAGCCGCTTTAGCTATTGCTCTTGCCGCTATCAAAATTGGTAAAAAAGCCGCAGATGATAAAAGAACTTTTGGCTATCAGCGATTTGAAATTTTAGCGGCTCTGTTTAATGCGGTGATGCTTTTTGTGGTAGCAATATATATTGTATATGAAGCTTATCAACGTTTTACGAATCCTGCTGAAATTCAAAGTGTTGGAATGATGATTGTCGCGGTCATTGGTTTGGTCATAAATTTGATTTCAATGAAAATCCTTTCTGCTAGTGCTGAAGGAAGTCTAAATATAAAAGGTGCATATTTAGAAGTTCTTAGTGATGCTCTAGGATCGATAGGCGTGATTATCGGAGGAATAGTTATTTATTTTACCCAGTGGATGTGGGTTGATACCGTAATCGCTGTGTTAATTGGCTTCTGGGTCTTACCTCGAACTTGGATTTTATTAAAACAAAGTATTCATATTCTGCTTGAAGGAGTTCCTGATGAGATTGATATTGAGTCGTTAAGAAATGATTTATTGAAGCTAGAGGGCGTTGAAGGGATTCATCAGTTGAAAGTCTGGGCTATATCCTCAAGAAATATTCATTTAACTGCTCATTTGGTTGCTCCGAATAGCAATACAGATCAACTCTATCAAAAGGCCTTAGAAGTTCTAAAACATAATCATAATATTACTGAAATTACGTTACAAATAGAAAATACGAAATGTAATACATTGAACCAACATAAACACTAATTTGGACTTTAGTCTTCATATAGATGTTTTGTGTAACTTTAAAGTATACCCTAAAGTTACACTGTGAAAGCTGTAAAATACATGTCTCATTTAAATGAAATTCATACATACGTTACATGTAACTTTTAAGATTAAGATTCATTAGTTACAATAAGCAGAAATAGTCATCTAGTAGATAACAATATGAAAGGTCATAAAGTTGGATATGTCAGAGTCAGCTCTATTGACCAAAATATTGGACGCCAACTTGAGGGAATTGAAGTAGACCGATTATTTGTCGATAAAGCTTCAGGAAAAAATACAGCCCGTCCTAAATTTCAGGAAATGCTCAGCTATGTCCGTGAAGGTGACATGATTGTTGTGCACTCTATGGATCGCTTCGCTAGGAGTCTTAAAGATTTAGTGACTGAGGTTGATCAGCTTGTAAAAAGGGGAGTGGCTATTCAGTTTGTGAAAGAGAATATTACATTTACGGCTCAGGCCACCCCGATGGATAATTTGATGTTGCAACTTGCAGATTATTGGATAAATCAGCCACTAATTCCTGTAAGCAGTTTACCAGTCACTCCTATTGCTAGTAGACCACTTTCAATTGAAACTAGGTATTTCACTCACTGGGTATATTAATGTTAATGGATTTGATGTTAATGAAATAAAGCCGAAACGCTGATAAAACTCCATCGCTTTTTTATCTTTAGCATGTATTACAACAAAATTAACACCAATAATTTGAGCAACTGTTGAAACTTGTTTAAGAGCATGGGCTAAAAGCACTTTCCCAATTCCTCGCCCCTGAACGGTTTGATCAACGGCAAAGCGACCTACAACTACACAAGGGAGCGGATAACGAGGTAATCGTTTAGTAAGCACAGTATCAACTACATCAAATCCTATGGATGTGCTGGATAAACAATAAAACCCTCTCACTTGTAGATCATCATCAATAGCAACATACGTTTTACTTGTTCCTGATTTCTGATGTTGGGATGCATACTGTTTTATGAATTTATTTAAATCATCTTGCCCGCAATTAAATGATTTTTTCTGATGATGGGCTTGTAAAACCTCAATTTTCATCTAATAAACTCATTAATTTTTTCATCTCATCATTTGCAGGGCGTGGGTTCTCAAGTATGTTCATTAACATATCTCGATCAGCATTATTTACTTTTAACTCATAATTAGATTTAAGTAATTCTTTTGCTCTTTCAAATGAGGATTGAAGCATAAAGGAACTTACACTGAGTCCCAATAAATTCGCAGCTTGTTCAATTACATTTTTTGCATCTACTGTTGAACGAATATTAATTCGTTCCGTTGCTAAGTTAGTCATATCCCACCCAACAAGTACATCAATTTGATGTACAAATTATAGCAGATTAAGATTGTGCTTCAAGATTCAAATTTGGATATTTTGTTTTGAATTATTTGAATAGAAAATCAATGGCCTACTACTATCCAAAATGAGTGGCAGGATTTGAATAAGAATAACTGGTAGGTTTACATAAGAATACTCAGCAACTTATGGGGGCTTTTGCCCAATTTGAACGAGAGATTATTTTAGAGCGCCAAAAAGAAGGGATTAAGATTGCAGCGGCTCAAGGTAAATATAAAGGTCGAGTCCATAAGTTAAATCAAGAGCAGGCTGAAGCTTTACGACACGCCTGGAAAGAAGGGAAATATCCATCGAAAGTCGATTTAGCTAAAGCTTTTGGTATTAGCAGACAGGCTGTCTATCGCTATTTGAAAAATGAAAATGTCATCGATAGACTTTATATTTGAAGCAACAGAAGACCTAAAGGGCTTTACTGGTATCCATTGATTGTTCAGCAACATTAAATAAAACCGTGGAACATTGATCAAAGAATAGGCGTGGAACGTGAACAATCATAAAAAAAGCCCATTCGAGGGTGAGTGGGCTATAAAACTGAAATCAACACATTGAATTATAACACAATTTAAAAAGTATTGCGTATAAGGTGTATTATGTTAATTTTAGTAGAACTAATAAATCTATATATTTGAAAATGTCATTTTACTCAATTAAATACTCTTCAGATATTTCACACTGTTCAACAAAAAAATGATCATGTGAAACTAAAATTACAGCGCCCTGATATTGGCTAATAGCCTGCGATAGAAGCTCTCTAGACTCAATATCTAAATGATTTTCTGGTTCATCAAGCAATAATAAATCAATACCATCAGGATAGTGACTCATTGCTAATAATGCGACTTTCAATTTTTCACCACCACTCAGTTCTGATAGTTTTAATAAAGCTTTTTCACGACGAATACGTAACTGACCTAACAAATTTCTCCACTCAACTTCAGTAAGATTGGAGTTATAAAGTGCAAGGTTTTCGATTACGGATAAATCATTATTTAATAAACTAAAGTTTTGATCTAAATACAAACATGTTCCACTAAAGAAAATATCATCACGTTGATGGGTAGAAATCAATTTCAATAAGGTTGATTTACCAATTCCATTAGCACCTTTAAGATGGATTTTTTCGCCAGCTTTCAATGCAAAATTAATTTTATTTGTTGCTGTATGGGGTAGCTTTAAATCATGAATTCTTAAAATCTCTCCTTGCTTCGTACTCTGTAAGTGGAATTCAAACTTCTGAGCTTTGATTTTTTCTACAATGGTCTGCCTATTAATCAGACTATTTTTCAAATCATCAGTTTGTCGAGTTTGTTGGGCACGTAGCTTACCTAAGCTTTGTCCAGCATTTTCCTTTTTGAAATCTAGAAAAATCTTTGCTTGAGAATTAGAATCACGAAGTTCATTGCCTTTAGATTGACGTTTATTCGCTTTCATTAAGCTATCATGTTGCCGTTGTTTTAACTGCTTTAATTCTTTTTTCTCATTATTAATAGACTGAGTTAATGCATCCATGTGTAGCTGATGCTGTTGAATGTAATGCTCATAATTACCTTTGTAGTGTTGTAAGCCTAATTCAGTTAAAGCATAAATATGTTGGACTTGATTGAGTAATTGGCGATCATGACTAATCAGGCATACACCACTAGGGTGTGCCAAAATACTCTCAATTAACCATTGTCTAGATGTTGAGTCTAAATGGTTGCTTGGTTCATCTAAAAGTAGATAGTGATCCTTTTTTAAAAACAAACGACATAAAGCCAGCTTTGTTTTTTGTCCTTCACTCAGTTTTTCTGTTGGAAAGTTCAAATCCGTAGGTAAGTCAGCATTTTCAAGTATATTTTGCCATTTTTGTGGTAAATCCCAGGTATTTTCAACTAACTCATAATCATCAAAACTAGCTGTATTGTTCTCTATACGCCGAAAAGCATGATGTAAATGATCTACCTCTAATGCTTGTGCAATATTTTCAGCATTAAGGCGTTCTAATTGTGCCAAATAATCATGTTGGATATTCCATGAAACTTGACCACTATAATGAATATCTAAAGCTTGGCTTTGATCTAATATTCTGAACAATAGGGATTTACCTAAACCATTACGTCCAATTAATGCAGAAACCTGTCCTGATAAAAGCGTAATGTTTAGCTGATCAAACATTTTCTGTGTAGAAAATTCTAAATTTAAGTTTGAAGCAATACATGCATGTTGCATAAAAAATTCCTCATGTAGAGGATATGCAAAATAGTGAAGATTAACTTATAAAAAACAATATATTATTTAGGATATAAAGTAGAGACCAAGAATATATAGCCACAAGTAGAATCTATTTTGCACATCAAAAGTTTAAAAATAATGATGAGAAAATGACTTACTTCATTGGCGTTACTCTTGGGAGGATGATTTGAATAAGGTTATTTTATAATGATAAGACAATCTGTCAAGCTTGTACTAAAGCTTCTAAAAGTTATTTAACATAATGGCTGTTATGCGAAGTCGACTTGTAATGCAATTTGCATTACAATATTCCTAGTACATTAAATACTTGGGAAATATGATGGCTACTGTTAACTTCAGGATCGATGAAGCCCTTAAAGAAAAATCTTATTCAATCCTTAAAGAGCAAGGTATTGCACCTACTGATTTCTTCACTAGTATTCTTGAGTATGTTGCTACGACTGGGAAACTGCCTGTCAAAAAAGCTTTGCTTTCGGAAGAAGATGAAGAATTATTAGCTCTTGTCCGTAAGCGCATTAATGATCCTAAAGAGATGTTTGAGGAAGTCACATTAGATGACTTATAAGCTTTTACGTCACAAGGACTTTACAGCAGAATGGGAAAACTCCCTGTTGCTATACGAGATCAATTTAAAAAGAAACTAGCCAAAGTCATAGAGCAGCCACATATTCCAAAGAATATGCTTAGAGGCGATCTTGCAGGTTGCTATAAAATCAAATTATTAAAAGCTGGTGTCCGACTTGTCTATCAAGTTAAAGATGATCAGGTAGTTATCCTGCTCATTACCGTCGGAAAACGAGCTGATAGCATAGTTTATGACGAAGCGAAAAAGCGAATTAAAGACTAAAAATGGGAGCTTAAAGCTCCCATTTTTGGCTTCGTATAAGGTGTATTATGTTAATTTTAGGAAAGGCTCTAGACTAGCAGAATGATTATGTTAGTCTAGAGCATATAATTAACATTATTGAAGTATTTTACATGGCAATTTTTCGACATTCTTCTGCACACTGACGGCAAGCCTCAGCACATTTTTTACAATGATCATGTGAATGTTTTTCACACTCTTCCGCACAATATTCACAGATCTTAGCACAAAGCTCACAAATCTCTTTGAGGAAAGGTGAGTTATGTTGTTGCATACGCACACATAACTGACAAATATCTGCACATTCTAGACAACGTTGAATACATTCACGCATCATCTCTAAATCTTTTTCTTTTAAACAAGAAGTTGCACATTCAGTACAAATAAGTGAACAGTTTGTACATGCAGAAATACACTTTGAAAATTCCGTATTAATCATTTTTTACTCTCAACTTATATAATCAAAGAAATAATTAAAACATAATTTTTTTCTACTAATTATTTTAAATTATTAGTAAATGTAATACATAATGTTAATTTATATGAATAATGTTAATTTTAACTAAATCTTATTTATATTCCAAATTATTAAAAAACAGTTTTTAATTAGGATAGATGATCAAGTATCAAAAGCAGCTATTCTTAAAATAACTGCAATAATTTTATCACTTTAAAAATAGATTTTCCCTCTATTTAACATAATGGTGGTTATACGCAATACACTTGTATATTAATATAAATATCAGATACTTAATAAAACCAGAAAAATCTAAAAATGCACAAAAAGCCGATTTTGAAACAAGTCGGCTTTTTTATGAGCGGTTTTGATATTTTTTGCCAACATTTTTGCTCAAAAAACACTCAAAACAGAAAATCACCTACAATCTATAAGGCTTTCAACCTGAAAAAAATCCACAATTTATGGGGATAACTCTGGGGCTATTTTTAAGCCATTTTTGTACGCTTTGACGTACAGTAATTTAAGGAATCTGCTTCTAGCTGATCAAAGCTTTATTTCTTATGATGTAGTCAAGGAAAGCAGGAAGCTCCAAACAACAAGAATAAGAAAGATCAGCACAAGGATGGTTAGGTACGACAGAAGTTATACCTTGCAACCAAACACGAAAAACCCCGACAGGATGTCGGGGTTTTTTATTACCATTTGAAAACTGACTAAGTTCACTATAAAATATAGACTATAATCTATATTTTGGTTGTGATATGTGGACAGTCATCACAACAGATCTGTTTAATGAGTGGCTTGAGCAGCAAGATGAATCAACACAAGAGAAAGTCCTCGCAGCTTTGGTCGTTCTACAGCAGCAGGGACCTAGCTTAGGTCGCCCTTTAGTGGATACCGTGTATGACTCTAAATTTACCAATATGAAAGAGCTACGCGTTCAGCATAGAGGTAAACCACTTAGAGCCTTTTTTGCATTTGATCCATTACGACAGGCCATTGTGCTTTGCATCGGTGATAAAGGCGGTAAAAAGCGTTTCTATAAAAGAGATGCTGGACATTGCAGAACAGCAATACGAACTTCATCTCTCAACCCTAGGAGAACAATCTAATGGCTAAAACCTTACAGGAATTATTGGTTAGTCGCTCTCCAGAGAGCCAAGCACGTATTAAAAAAATGGCTGATGAGCTACTGTTAGAGACTCAGCTCCATCTTATTCGAGAAGAGTTAGAGATTTCCCAAAAAGAACTTGCTGAAACTTTGGGAATAAAACAGCCATCACTTTCAGCAATTGAAAATCGTGGTAATGATTTAAAGATTTCAACCATGAAAAAGTATGTTGAGGCAATGGGTGGTAAGCTCCGTATTGATGTGGAGCTTCCAACAGGAAAACATATAGGATTTAATGTGTAACGATAAAAAAGGTAGCTATAAGCCACTGCTGTCCCACAATTTTTCACAAGAGGAAGCTTAAATAAGCTTCCTCTTGTTTAATGGGGATTTTATCGGGTGAGAATAAAGCTTTTAACGTTTTTCTTTCAAACAAATTCACTTGAATGATTCTGAGTAAGCGCTGCACTGTCCAGCCTTCTTTCCCCAGATGTTGAGCGAAACTCACCAGCAAATAGGCGATTAACGCGATCCAAATTTGAGTTTGTATGGCATTACGGCTTCGGCCTAGAAATGACTTTAATTTTAAATTCTGTTTAAGTGCTTTAAAGAACAGCTCCACTTTCCAACGGTCTTTATAAATTGCAGCAATCGTTAATGCTGCCAGATGAAAGTTATTACTCAGAAACTCAAACGTCCTGTTCTTATCGGTATCATAAAATTCTATACGTCTTAATAATTTGGGAGCACCTCTTTTCTTTGCATAAGCACTACTTAATTCAATCCATTCATCCGCAATAATACCTTTAGATGCTAATACGCTGCGGCTAGATTTCACTTGATAAACTGTCTTTGGGCGCAATCGGGTGACAAAACTGACCTTTTGATGAGTCAATTGGGCAAACCATTGATAATCAATATATCCTTTGTCAAATACGACAATACTGCCAGCAGGAAATTTGAATGCTCTGCCTTGTACCATATCATTTTCAATGCCATCCCCAAGCGCCACAAATTCAGGAATGGTATTGCTGTAATTTAAGCCAACGCTAAGTTTCATGCTGGCTTTGGATTCATGCACTTTGGCCCATTCACATAAGGAAAATGACAGATCAATATGGCTGGCATCCAGGGAATATAAGGGATTCTTAAAGCGGAATTTATGAGCTACTTTTGAGTGTTCATAAGATTTAAGCAAGGTGTAAAATAGCTGTTCATACAAGGCTGCAGGCTGTTCCTGATTGATTCGAGCCAGTGTACTGCGAGGGTGATAGACTTTGCTCCGAGAGCATTCAGCTTTTCTTGTTGACACTCTAGATTAGATTGAATATCCCGCAGACTTTGTCTGCAGGAAAGTTGAGACATCAGTATGGCAATGAACTGATCCCATCTTGAAGCGGCTCTAAATTTCTGACCGACATGATGTATTTGAACAAGACGTTCAAAATCTTGTCGGAGTATGGGTTTAATCAATTGATGAAATACGGTATTCTGATATGACAAAACCTGAGTCCTTGGTCGTTAAAGTGTTGGTTCGCACTTATATTTTAACGATTCAGACTCAGGTTTTTTTATTTAAATCAAACTATGGGACAGCAGTGAGCTATAAGCTCCCTTTTTTGTGTTAGAAACCATTTAAAGTGTCTGTATTCTCACCATTAAAAATGTCTGGTTTATGATGATCTAAATAACTTCTCAGGATATGACTCTATGAACGACACTGAAAATCAAAAAAAACTCCCATTCTCAGAGGATGAATTACTCGAAAATATAGATGAATATAAAGCACATGCAGATGAAATTACTGTGCTTACAGAAACCGAATTCGATTATTCATATTTCAAACACTCTACTCCATTTTTTCAAAAACAAATTAATTACTGTAGAGACAAAACCCTTGCTACATAAGGTTTTGGAGTCGTTTGTCTAAAAATAATCATAAAACAACCTAGAGCCTGTTTATTTCCTCTTTGTATCCTTAAACGGATAAGATTTTAGAAAAACCGATGGCTCAGAATTAAAAATCATTTAACTTTTATTTGTAATTGTAAACCGAAAGTATCGAGTAATTTCTGCATGGATTTCAAAGTAGGATTGCTCCCTGGTTGCTCCATTTTTTGCAGTGTCTGTGGCGCAATCTTAGTAATTTTAGCCATATCATTCAGTGTTAAATGTAGCTCTGTTCGAATAAATCGAGCAACTTGATAAAAAGACCAGTCTGGATGATTATTGATGGTTTCAAGCACAGATAGTCTTTTTTCCATTTGTTGAATAGGGGTCAATGGTTTAAAACGTTTATCCATGGCTGATCTCCTCCAACTGCTGGCAAATATTGATTATTCGATATTGGCTATTTTCCAGAATTTCATCCGCTACTTGAAGAGCCTGCATCTTTTCTAACAATCCCCGATAAATTGGTAACTGTTCAATTAATAAAGTTTTAATTTCTTGTGGACCAATCGAAGTGCTTTCAGCTATCTGCTCAATCACAGAACTCAAAAGTGGCATACCACCATGATCATCTCTTTCCCAACGAGTAGTACGTGCAATACCATCAGGATGTAACCACATTGGCGCAAAATCAAATAATGGTGTGAGCTGAATTTTACCATTATTGAAGCGTTGGATTGCTGTATTGCGAGTATGGTTATCTTTATTGCCTAAGGCAACATTTGCGAGATCACGCTTCAAATACTCAAATACTTCCTGCTTTGGTTCGGTACAAGCCTCCATAAGCAGGGTACATATTTGATTATGGGTCATTCTAACCCCAAAGCCCGCCTTCCCACCTAGAGATGCAAGGCTTTCCTGAGCAATTCTTTCAACTTTGCCATTAATTACTTTGCGATCAAATCTTGGAATAAACAAAGTCTTGCCATGTAGCTCAAGATCCCGGTGTACACGTAGTTGCAAGTACTGAGCGACTTTCATATACAAAGCTTCGTTCATCAGGATTTTATTCAAATTTTGATCACTGCCGCGGCTAAATTTAACCAACCAATGCTGCTTAACTTGATCATCTGGAAGAGTATGATCTAGATAGAAAAGATCATCATAACCTTGTGTTAACAACAATTTTGGCCACTCACCCTGAATACCAGATGAACCAGCAATAAAAAGTCCATAAGATGCGAGCGATTCAATAAACTTCTCTTTACGTTCAATAATTTGGCTTAGGCTAAATCCCTGATTCTGCAGCTTTGGGAAATGACTTTGTAACCACTCATGAGCCTCTTTGACTCGCAGATTCCCAATTGGATTTCCTGCGCCTGCTTTTAAAAGCGCCCAGTCCGCTTGTTCCTGAACATTCTCAGAAAAATCAAGCTGTATTAGTAATTCTTTGCGGCCGTATCCTTGAGGTAATAGATCCATAAGAAATGCTGGCCAAGTTGATTCCAATCTATTTTGAACGTTCACTGGTAAGTCATAAGCAAGCGCATGACCATCTCTTAGATCCATATATGAAATAGCATATTCGAACAAATATGATGTACGTGTAGCTGCCTGCCATCCAGCATTTTGATCATCCGTAACCTCAACCAAAGCACAGTCATGCCATTCATAGTCTTGGTAGATTTGCAGTGTACAGTATTGCTTCATAATTTTATTAAAATAGTAAAATATAATGATTTTATTGATTATATATCTATTTTAATATAAAAGTATAATTAAACTAAAAATCTCAATGATCACTCTAGGTGTCTAAGAAGAACTTATACATTTCTCAAAATTGCAATAAACTCATCTGATTTGCAGTAGAATTGATCAATATTAGGTTAAATCTCACCTCCTTATATTTTAGCTATCCTTTACATCATGTCAGAACGTCAACAACTCAGCCTTAGTGAATACCTTGCCACTGTACAGGAAGTCATCCATCTGACTTTTGATGGGGCAGTGTGGGTCAAGGCTGAGATCCGTAATTTAAGTATTAAAGGCGGTCACTATTATCTTGAGTTGGCTGAGAAAGATGAAGAAAGCCATAAGGTGATCGCTAGTTGTAAAGGCACCATTTGGAAATTTACGGCACAAAAAATAGTTCTAAAGTTTGAACGAGAAAGTGGTATTGAACTGTCGAAAGACCTGAATGTACTGATCAAGGTCAAAGCTAGATTTGATCCGCAATATGGCTTCTCGGTCAATATCGAAGATATCGACTCTAGCTTTACTCTAGGAGACATCGCCAAACGCTATCAGCAGATTCTGCTGCGACTGACTGAGGAAGGCCTGCTCAATAACAATAAACAGTTGCCGGTACCCTTTGATATTCAGAATGTCTTGGTCATTGCACCGGAAAATGCTGCAGGGTTAGGTGACTTTAAAAAAGATGCGGATGCCCTGGCTCAGGCTGGTGTCTGCCATTTCGTTTATCATTCAGCAACTTTTCAGGGTAATACTGCTTCTGCCAGCATCATTCAGGTTTTGGGCCGTGCCTTAAGACAGTGGGCTCAAGATTACTTGATAGCACCAGACCTTATTGTGATTATCCGTGGTGGTGGAGCCGTGAATGACCTAGCTTACCTGAATGATTATGATCTGGCCGCACTGCTGTGTAAAAGAACTGTGCCTATCTGGGTCGGTATTGGCCACGAGAAAGACCACACTATTTTGGATGAAATTGCACACCGTTCCTTTGATACTCCGAGTAAAGTGATCGCAGGGATCCGTAACCTGATTGTGGAGCGAGTCAATGAAGTTAGTACTGCTTTGCAGACCATCAAGCTACTGTCACAGCACCAGTTGATCACCTACCAGAGCCAGAGTGATCAGTATCTGAAAACTATCAAAACTCTGACACAGAACCAGATCAATGAAGCCCAACGTAGAGTTGATATGCTGAAGAGTGATACTAAGTATCTTGCTCAACAACAGATTAAACTAGCTTCACAGCAGGTAGAGTCATTGATGAGGGAAACCTTGCTACAGAATCCACGTAATGTGATGGCCAAGGGCTATGCAATTGTCCGTAGCCAAGGCAAAGCCATCCGTTCCATACAGCAGATTACTGACCAGCAATTACAGATTGAACTTAAGGATGGCACCATTGATGCCACCGTGACACAGGTAAACGCACATGAACAATGAAGAACTAAGTTTCAAGAAAGGTTATGAAATTCTCAAGAAAAATGCCGAATTTCTTGAATCTCAGGAAGAACCGGATATTGATAACCTTATGGCGATCGTTGAAGAGTCCATGACTGCCTATAAAGCCTGCAAATTACGTATTGATGCTGTGCAACAGGCGTTGAATGACACCTTTAAAGAATAAAAATTCTAGGTCGAGAAAAGTCTAGAATGTTCTAGAAATAAAGGACATGAGATGGTGAAAACTGACAGTTAACCCAATAAATTTGCTTGAGCAGAGTTTTATTACTAACCACCTTTTCCTCGAGAGGTGTTACATGGATCCCAAACAACATACTTACGTTGTTAAATGGTTGACTGAGGATCAAGCCTGTGTCGGCTTATGTGTCGAGTTCTTCATTAAGCTGACTTAAACCAAATAGGTGAGGCTAATTAATTTAATGGCTGATCTTTAATAATCCCTGCCAGCTGAAATAGTTTTGGGTCAAATGGGTACGATTCATGGACCACTTTCGTTGTGGCAAGTAGCAGCTGCCAACAGCTAATTTAGTTTTCCCATATCTCGCCTGTACCGCTTCTAAAGTCTGCATGAGGCTTTCATTACTTTCACGCTGGCTGTGGTCCGTCAGCAGGTCAGGAGTAAAGCGCTGCTTAGCAATTAAATCCGTCAGAATTACACCACACTTTTTATATTTCACGTCAGATTTATAAATGTGTTCCAGCAGTTGCATAGCTGTTTTAATCAGATCCAAAACACAATCCGTCGGTTCAGGAAACTCAAAAGCCAACGATTTACTGTAATAGGGAACCTTTGAATCAAAAGGATTCGATTGCACAAAAGCAATGACACATCCACATAAGGAAGCGTCTGCTCGTAAACGTATGACCGCATCCTGTACATACTTGCCCATAGCCTCTTTGAGATCATCTTGCTCGGTAACTTTTTCACCAAATGAACGACTTGCTATGATTTGCTGTTTGGGGGGAGGGGCATCATCTAACTGCATACAAGAAACACCTTGCAGCTCCAATACTGTTCTTTGCATTACCACAGAAAAAAGGCTCGCCATGCGATGAGAATCTTGCATCACTAAATCCAGTACCGAATAGATTCCCATGGCATTTAGTTTTTTAACTAACTTACGACCAACGCCCCAAACTTCACCGACCTCAATGTCTGAATAAAGCATTTCCTGATCTAGGAAATCCATATTGAGTAAGTTACACACACCCTTGAAACCCTGTCTTTTTTTGGCAAGATGGTTGGCCATTTTGGCTTCAGTTTTACTACGCCCGATACCAATCGAGACGGGCAAGCCAATCCAATCCAACAATCGTTGTTTCATGTGATGCGCATACTGAGTTAAGTCAAAATTTTGTGCATAACTGGTCAGGTCTAAAAAACACTCATCAATTGAATAGATTTCCTGTTCAGGTGGCGCAACAAAACTAGCCAAAATTGAATGAAAACGCTTGGACATTTCAGCATATAAAGCATAGTTACTGGATAACACCACGACCTGATGTTGCTGAACAATATCTTGTATTTGAAAGAGAGGAACGCCCATTTTGATGCCCAGCGCTTTGGCTTCATTACTTCTTGCCACAGCACAGCCATCGTTATTGCTGAGAACAATGACAGGTTTGTTGTTTAGACTGGGATTAAATACCCGCTCACAACTGACATAACAGTTGTTAATATCAATCAGGGCATAAATCCGCTCGTAACTGCTCATCTGAACTTCTTGATCACACTGGTAACCACACCCCAAATCAGCATGGTTTGATTATCTTTCAAATAGATATCAGCAAAATCAGGATTAGCCGCCTGCAACCAGCATTGATTACCCTCAATCATTAAACGTTTAATCGTAAAATCATTGTCTATCAATGCCAGAACAATATCCCCATGCTTGGCTTCAATACTACGGTCAACGATTAGCTTGTCATTCAGATCAATCCCTGCATCACGCATGGATAAGGATTCCACTTCAACGATAAAGGTTGCCTGTTGGTTTTGAATAAGAAACTCGTTTAGATCAAGGGTCTTATCGATATAGTCCTGAGCAGGGGAAGGGAAGCCTGCAGCAACTTTTTGCAAAGCAACAGGAATCTCATAATGTGTTTTTGTCTCAAGCAATGTAATAGAGGAAATATCGTTAAACTTTGGAGTGTCATTTTTTTTCAGGTATTTCTTGATTTCCAATACACGAGACTCTGGCACCCGAATGACCTTGGTCGGTTCGTTATAGACAAAAGGACGGCCAGAACCTTTGCGTGCACCACCATGCTTATTTTGCGTCATTTTTATTATCAATCTTGATTATGTAACATAATTAAGATTATAGAAAACTCAGAATATAAAAACAAGATTGTCCGTTCTTTAATAAAGTATTATCCCAAATCTTGGGATTGCCATGATATTAGCAAAGCCACAAGATCAGTCAGACGACACAATAAAGATTGTCTAATCCTTGATCGTAGAGACTTTATATTTGAAGCAACAGAAGACCTAAAGGGCTTTACTGGTATCCATTGATTGTTCAGCAACATTAAATAAAACCGTGGAACATTGATTAAAGAATAGGCGTGGAACGTGAAAAATCATAAAAAAAGCCCACTCGAGGGTGAGTGGGCTGTAAACTAGGTGTTAGCATACTGAATTATAACACAATTTAAAAAGCTGTTGTTATTCACCAATTAAAATGTCTATGCGATAAACCATTTAAAATGTCCTGTTTTTAACTGCAAGAGTCAAGAACAGGATTTAAATTTCTTTGTTCATTGCTAGCTTTCTGAGCTTTACGACTCGGC
>NZ_VPAP01000031.1:0-25234 GCF_013419195.1 Acinetobacter sp. YH12099
CAGCTTGCTTCAAGATACTCATGATCAAGCTGTCTGAATACTTAGATGTTTTCATAGAAAATCTCCTTAAATCAAGGTTATTCGATTTTCTACTTTTAAACTCAATTATTTTTAGGGAGGATTACCTGTGGATGTCGTTAAAGGTAACACTAATCAGGATAAGCCAACCATAAATAAAAGAATAGATAACGCAGAGTGTGCTTGTAATAGAGATATCACTGTAGAAGAATTTAAGAAGATTACAAATACTTCGACTGCATTAAGTTTTTTAAATGATTTGAATCAACAATTTAAAAAATTAAGTATGAATAGGTGTTTAGAAAAAGCACATTTTATCGCACATACATTACATGAAACTGCGGGTTATAGACTTATGGAGGAAGGGCTAGGAGGAAAGTCGGAAAGTGAGGTTTATGATGGATATAAAGGTAGGGGCCTAATGCAAATTACCTATAAATCAAATTATGAGGGATATGGTAAAGCTATTAATGAGAACTTTCTAGGAGCCAATAAAGTACGTATTGCTAAGGAGAAAAAACATGCGGTAGGTTCGGCGGTGTGGTATTGGCTTCATTCTAAATCAGGTGGCTTAACTCCTTATGCACTAAATAATGATTTGATAGCCACATGCTCTTTAATTAATGGGGGATATAATGGTTTCGATGATAGAGAGAACTACTTAAAAAGAGCTATTTCCGCTTTCAATATTAAAGAATGTGGATATCTTAATAAAAAAATAATAGCCACGTTGGACTCATATTTGAGTTTTGAGGAAAGTTCTATTGCGCAGAATAAAAGTGGTGAAAGCTTTGGTTGGGGACTATGGAATGATCCACTAGGTAAAAAAAAGGGAAAAATTAAAAATTTAAACGAAGCAAAAAAAGGATATATGCGTTTTCTTGAAATGACTAAAACGACAACCTTTCCATTTGGTACTAAAAAAGAAGGTGGGCAGATAGTGAGTCGAAAGCGTTATGGTTATACGGCGAATGCTGCGAAATTATTTGCTGAAAAAAGGTTAAAAGAATTATGAGAATTTTCTTTATTTTGTTATTTATTTTAGTTTCTTGTACACAGGTTTATTCTTCAGAAAAAGATTACTATTGTTTTAGTAGTGGTAGCAAATCTGTTCTATTGGTGCCTAGTGAATATCCTAATATAAATTCAATTATGTATTATCCATTCATGAAAAAAATTGAACTATCTACGACTTTAAGGATTGAAGAAGTGGATATGGGGGATAACGCCAAGCCTGAAATTTATAGGACAGTACAAGAGATTATTGACAATAAAGTGAATGGACAATACAGGTTTATGTCACAAGGCTATATCTTGTATGAAGCAGAATATTTAAATTTAAAAACTAAAAAGACAACAGTTTTTAATAAAATAAATTTAGATGCAAAGGGTATTAATTGCATTTAATAAAATCAAGAAGCCGACTCTCGTCGGCCTCTTTATCTTAACCTTCCAAAACTTCTTCTAGCAGCTCCTCACTTGGGGCAAAGTAATATGCGCCATCCATGGCAGTCACAAAGTGCAATAAACGGTCATGGATGCCATCACCTGAAGTACCAAACATACGTTCTAACATGGCATCAATAATGCTCAAATCTTTGGTATAAGCAATAAAGAATAAACCCTGATCGCCCTTGCCATCACCATAAGGTAAAGAGTGGCGCAAAATTTCCATTTCATCGCCTGCATCATCTTCAACGACTGTACGTGAAACGTGCGAATTTTCAGGTTGTACATCTTCGTCTAATTCAATCGATTCAAGTTTGGTGCGTCCAATCACGTGTTCTTGGGCATCGACTTTGAGCTTTTTCCATTTTTCTAAATCGTGACAATAGCGCTGTGCAAAAATAAAAGAACCATCGGCAAACACGCCTGCATCTTCCCCTAAAAGTGCAACTTCGGCACGATCATCTGGAAATTGTGGGTTTTCGGTACCATCAATAAATCCCGTCATGTCGCGTCCATCAAAATAACGGAAACAGACCCGTTCATCCAACACTTCAATTTTGTCTTGGATCCCCTCAAAAAAGGCCTGACTGAGCGCAAAGCAAATATCTGAACGGGCACTCGCGAGATGAATAATCACATCGGCAGGCACGACAGGCATTGGGTACGCCCCTTGAATCGGTTGTAATTGTTTAAAACCATCTGGAGATTGCTCATAGAGTTGTGCCCAAAGTTCAGGACCAAAAGCAACGCCAGTTTTAATTTGGGCATGTGGATGTTGGGTAATCAAACGATCCCGTGTGCTAAACAAGTCAGCCAATTTTTCTTTTAACTCAGTAATGCTTAAGTCTTTTAAACGAAGTACAAGAAAGCGAGCATGATCTGAAGGTAGTGGCAAAATTACAGATTGGGCAGTCATGTATAGCTCCTGAAAATTTGTTGTTTTCTATAAAGTTGACTTTATTGTGCCTGATTGTATGTAGGCTTAATAGCCTCAACCCGATTTTTATTCCACGTTTTTAGTCATGAGATTAAGTGAAATATCATATAATGCACTGTCTTGTGAAAAGCGGCGATATATGTCTTATCAAGTTTGGATTGCGTTTATGTTGGCCTGTTGGGTGATTAGTGTTTCACCTGGCGCGGGTGCAATAGCATCTATGTCGAGTGGTTTGAATTATGGTTTTCGACATGGTTATTGGAATGCGATTGGTCTACAACTGGCCTTATTATTGCAAATCGCGATTGTAGCCGCAGGGGCAGGAGTATTATTTGCGACAACGCCTTGGGCATTTCTGATTGTGAAATGGTTTGGTGTGGCGTATTTGTTATATTTGGCGTATTTGCAATGGGCAGCGCCTACACAGTCAATTGAAATTCAGCATGAGCTGACGCGAAAATCTGCTGGAAAATTGGTGATGTACGGATTTCTGGTCAATATGAGCAATCCCAAAGCAATTGTGTTTTTATTGGCAGTTTTACCGCAATTTTTAGATTTATCTAAACCACAATGGACGCAATATGCAATTATGGCGTTGACCATGATTAGTATTGATTTGATTGTGATGGCGGGCTATACGGGCTTGGCTGCAAAAGTTTTACGTTTGTTAAGATCACCGAAGCAGCAAAAAGTCATGAATCGTACTTTTGCTGCATTGTTTGCAGGCACTGCTTTTTTGTTAAGTTTGGTGCATCAGTAATGTCTTCAATTAAACAAAAGTGTATGTTGTAATTATAAAAAAATAGATTGAGATATACGTTGAAAATTAAAGGTATACCGCGAGCACGTTATTGGCAACATTGTTGGATTAGCATGTTGCTTTTGAGTTTTTCAACTTTAATTGCAATTGGATTAGCAATTCAGTTTTCAGTAGATCGCGTGTTTTGGCCAATTGCTTTGATGGCACACTTGAGTATCAATTTAATTTTTTCTTTTGTATTTGCCGCCTTGCAAACTTATTTTAAACATACGGTGTGGCAAAGTGTGGTGTTGATTAATATCACAGCTGTGTTGTTGATTGCCATTCATGCAATGTTTTATCTACAAAAGATAGATTGGAATGCTATTTCAGAAGGTCAGCAGCAATTGAGTCTTTTACAGCAAGTGATTCATAGTGATATAGCACTGTGGATAGCGTATATGCTGCCACTTTTAGTCGTAATGCTCATTGCTGCAATACAAAAATATAGATACTCATTAACGAAAAACTAAGCCATGGTTCTGACTTTTTGAACGCTAAAAATCACCGCAAAAATGATCGCCATAGTCATCACAATACTTAAACCTGTCGAAATATTTAAGCCCGCACTTGACCATAAACCTACGCTGACTGCAATTTGCGCCACAATAAATGCCCAAATCACCATTTGTTTAGGCGAGTGAGCCAATAAACGTGCGGTTAAAGCGGGAATCACCAACAATGCGCCCATCAATAAAGAACCGACTGCACGTAAAGCCAATACGGTAAATAATGCCAACAACAACATAAAAATCAGGCGTTGCCATTGGGCATTCACGCCTTCACTGACCGCAATATCAGGGTCAATTGCAATTTGAATTTGTGCCTGCCAAAATTTATACAGCACCGCTAAAGCAACAATAATCACTAGGGCAAATACAGGTAAATCTGCCCATGAAATGGTGAGTAAATCACCAAATAAATAGCTCAGCAACTCAGGACGCAAACTTGGAATATGTTGAATAAAGAGCAACCCTGAACAGAGCAAGGTCGCAGAGCAGAGCGCCAATAATGCATCATTCGGCAACCGTGGATCATGTAAAATCCACAAAACACCCACCAATAATAATGCCAAGAAGGTCACACCCATCCACAGAGGTAAACTCAACGCGCCTGCAATCGCCACACCCAATAAGGTGCCATGCGCCATCGTATCGGCAAAAAAGGACATACGTCGCCACAGCATTAAACAGCCAAGTGGGGCGGTCAAAAATACCAATAAACTGCCCATGATCCATGCAGGTAACAGCAATTGTAGCCAATCCATCATGGGTTAAGCTTCCGGTTCAGGGTGAATATGAGGACGTGAATCATGCTGACAAGGCTCGGCATGATCGCCATGGGCGCAGTGTTCATGGTGATGTTGATAAAACACCCGATTGGTTCCAAAAATAGCTTGGTATTCAGGATGTTGCTGTACATTTTCGGGCAAACCGCTACAGCAAATGTGTTTATTTAAACATACCACACGATGCGTACCTTGCATGACCCATTGCAAATCATGCGACACCATCAACACCGCACAGCCATATTTGCTCGGTAAGTTGCGCACATAGTCATACAGTTCAGCTTCGGACTGAATATCTAGTCCTTGCATCGGCTCATCCAGTACCAAAACATCAGGTTGACGTAATAAGGCGCGTGCCAATAGCACCCGTTGCCGCTCACCACCAGACAGTTGTTGTACTTTTGAATCTTGCAGTTTGGCAATGCCAGTATCGCGGATAATTTCTGCTTTAATTGCGTCTGGGCATTTTTCTAAAGCCAGTAAATCTTTCACTCTTAAAGGCAAGCTGTGTGAAGGATTAAACTTTTGCGGCACATAAGAAAAGGTCAATTTGCGAGCATTTACGAGCTTGCCTGCATTTGGTTTGACAATGCCAAGCAAGACTTTAATTAGAGTCGATTTTCCTGCGCCATTGGGGCCAATTAGCGTGACAATTTCACGTGCATGTAATTCAAAATCGACATTTTTTAAAATATCGCGCTCATCTATTCGCACCTGAATATTGTGCAAGGCGATGAGCGGTGCAGTGGTTATTTGCTGTTGCACTGCTGACATTTTCCAGAAATCTCAATAATGCTGTGATGCGGGCTAAAGCGGTCAGAGGCTGCCAACTGATCTAATTGCTCTAATAAACCTTGCGCTGAAGCTTCTTTAACGACTTTACATTCAGTACAGATTAAAAAAGCCGCTTGGTGTCCTTCACGTGGATGACAGCAAGGAATATAGGCATTGATTGAAGTCAAACGGTGAATTAGTCCTTTTTCCAGTAAAAAATCTAAAGTACGGTACACCGTTGGCGGTGCTGCAGGACGATCAGACTCACTTTTAATTTTCGCCAATAAATCATAAGCACCCATTGGTGCAGATGCCTTGAGAATGAGTTCCAACACTTCTTTACGTAGCGGTGTTAAACGAGCACCTGTTGCCGCACATAAACTTTCAGCTTCGGCAAGACGTTGATCGACATTGTGATGGTCGTGAACGCCATGTAATGCATTGTGATGCTCGTGCGAACATAAGCTCATAGCCACCCCAGTTGAACTTTAAAAGAAAAACGACAGTAAATCTTAGCATGAAGCGTTATTAGTTTCGATTATACGTAGGTATTTTTATAAATTTGTTATATTATAACATTTGTCGATTTTTCGTGATATGCCGCAATGTTTCGTTTATTTAGTTTCTGTCTTTTAGCGTTATGCAGTACTGTCAGCATGGCGCAGGCTTTGGTGGTGTCTACCCATCCTATCTATTTGATTGCCCAAAAAGTCACGCAAAATATCGAAACACCCACGTTATTACTGGCAGATCAAACAGGGCATGATGTATCGCTCACGCCTGCACATCGAAAAATCATCCAAGATGCGGATTTAATTATTTGGCTAGGTAAGGCGCATGAAGCACCGCTAGAACGTGTATTACATCAAAATCCTAAAGCGATTGCTTTATTAGATACGGGCATTATGAAAACTTTGCCGCAGCGTTCAGAACGTGGTGCAGCATTAAAAAATACAGTAGACAGCCATGTCTGGCTAGACCCAAACAATGCGGTGCGTATCGGCTTCTTTATTGCCGCGTTACGTTCTCAGCAAATGCCTGAACATCGCGATGCTTATTGGAATAACGCACGTGCCTTCGCACAGAGTTTATTCAAAAGTGCAAGTCAGTTTCAGACTCAAACTGCAGTACAGCCATATTGGGCTTATCACGATGCCTATCAATATTTAGAACGTGCCTTAAATTTAGAATTTTCTGGGTCGATGACCAATGATCCGCATATTGCGCCAACAGTCGCACAAATTAAATATTTGAACGATCACCGACCAAATCCAAAAATGTGCCTACTTGCAGAAGGACATGCCAGTAAAAATCAGTATATGAAATTGAATCCAATTGTGTTTCAAAAGGTCGATGAAAGCATGCGCGGTGCAGATGATTTTGTGCAAGCGTGGCAGCAATTAGCCAAGCAAACCAAGGCTTGTGTATTAAATGCACGAAAATGATGCGTTTTTTAAGCAAAATTGAAATATGACAATTCCGAGACAAACATGCAAAAAAACACGACTAAGGTCGGGAAACGATTGCATGTTCAGGGGGCTAACTCTATAATGCCTGCGATAAAAAACGATCATCAGTTGAACTTGTCAAGCATTAATGCTGTGAGTGGATAAAAAAATGAGCCGAACTAGTCGCTTGATTGACCGACGATTAGCTAAAGCTTTGGTCTTCTTACAAGCATTCATGATTCCAGTTTCAGCCCTGATAGCGTGGGTCTTGAAAGACTCAACGGCTGCCTTAAGCGCTGCACTTGGTGCTAGTGTTTGTTGGTTGGCAAGTTGTTATTTTTCATGGCAGTCGTTTCGAGCAGCAGGTGCACGAGCGTCCAGACAGGTTCTTTCGAACATGTATAGAGGAATGCTCGGTAAGTTTGCAATCGTGATCGTAGGATTCATTTTAATTTTAAGCAATGTACAGCCGTTATCCCCGGTGGCATTGTTTTGTGGTTTTATGCTCGTTCAAAGCATGTCGTGGGTTGCGCCATTTTGGGTGTCACGATTACAAAAACGAGTCTAAACGCAGCAAAAATTGAAAAGTTTTTCAGGAATAGGCGAGATATCAAGCAGCACGCGATGTTCGTTTGTTCTATTAGTTTTTTTACATTGACCAGGTGTGATTTATGGCTGCTGAAGAACATGCCCTTACTTCGACCGAGTATATCAAGCATCACTTGACCAATATGACCTATGGCAAAATGCCAGACGGTTCATGGAAGTTGGCTGAGTCTGCTGAAGAAGCTCAACAGATGGGGTTCACTGCTATTCACTTGGATTCAATGGGTTGGTCTATCGGACTTGGTCTGATCTTCTGTTTATTGTTCTGGATTGTTGCGAAAGCTGCAAATTCAGGCGTGCCTGGTAAATTCCAGTCAGTAATTGAAGTGATTATCGAGTTTGTGGATTCAAGTGTACGTGATACCTTCCATGGGAAGTCTCGATTAATTGCACCCTTAGCATTAACCATTTTCGTGTGGATTTTCCTCATGAACTTGATGGATTTGATCCCTGTTGACTTTATTCCTTATGTAGCTCAACAGGCGATTGCATCTATGCTGGGTGTGGACCCTCATCAGGTTTACTTTAAAATTGTTCCGACTACAGATCCAAACATTACCTTAGGTATGTCTATTTCTGTATTCTTCTTAATTATTTTCTATAGTATTCGTGAGAAAGGTGTTGGCGGCTTCGTTGGTGAGTTGGCACTTAACCCATTCAACCCAAGTAATCCAGTTGCTAAAGTGCTTTTAATTCCATTCAACTTATTGTTGGAATTGACTACTTTCTTGGCGCGACCAGTTTCATTGGCTCTACGACTGTTCGGTAACATGTATGCGGGAGAGTTAATCTTCATTCTTATCGCGTTATTACCGTTCTGGATCCAGTGGGCATTGTCTGTGCCTTGGGCGATTTTCCACATTTTGATTATTACGCTACAAGCATTCATTTTCATGATGTTGACTATCGTGTACATGAGCATGGCAAGCGAAAAGCATTAATGGTATGGCCTAACTGTCATCGGGCGGTTGGGCACACAATTTTTTAACTTAATTTGGTATAAAACCTAACCTCTGAGGAATTATCATGGAACTCACTTTAGGTCTAGTTGCAATTGCATCTGCTATCTTGATCGCTTTCGGTGCTTTAGGTACTGCGATTGGTTTTGGTCTTTTAGGCGGTCGCTTCCTTGAAGCTGTTGCTCGTCAACCAGAATTGGCTCCACAACTTCAAACTCGTATGTTCTTAATCGCAGGTCTTCTTGATGCTGTGCCTATGATCGGTGTTGGTATTGGCTTGTTCTTCATCTTCGCTAATCCATTTGTAGGTTAATCAGCTTAATTCCGAAATTCACTATTTGAGGAATTTGCAATGAATATCAACCTCACATTGTTTGGCCAAGCGATTGCATTTGCGATTTTCGTCGCATTCTGCATGAAGTTTGTATGGCCACCACTAATCAATGCGATTAGTGAGCGTCAGCGTCGTATTGCTGACGGCTTAAATGCAGCTGAGAAAGCCAAAGCTGATCTTGCCGATGCGCAAGCTCAAGTGAAAGCTGAATTAGATGCAGCTAAAGCACAAGCGGCTCAATTGATCGAACAAGCGAATCGTCGTGCAGCACAATTGGTAGAAGAAGCGCGTACCCAAGCATCTGCTGAAGGTGAGCGTATTCGTCAACAAGCGAAAGAAGCTGTTGATACAGAAATCAATTCTGCTCGCGAAGAATTACGTCAACAAGTAGCTGCGCTTGCAGTAACTGGTGCAGAGAAAATTCTTAGCCAGCAAGTTGACGCAGAAGCTCACAATGCCATGCTGACTCAGCTGGCTGCTAAACTTTAAGAGAGAGGCAGATTATGGCTGAACTCTTGACGTTGGCACGCCCATACGCTAAAGCAGCATTTGCTTACGCTTCTGAGCAAGGTGCAACTGACAATTGGTCAACAGCACTTAACTTGCTCAGTGCTGCGGTGCAAGACGAAGCATTTTCAGCTTACTTAAATCGCCCTGAGCTTACGCCTGCTGAGCAGGTGAGTATTTTTGCCAAAGTTTTAGGTGAAGACCAAACTGCAGCAGTGTCAAACTTTTTGACATTGCTTGCTGAAAACAACCGTTTGGCTTTGCTTCCTGAAATTCAAGCAGAATACGAACAGCTCAAATCACAGAATAACAATACTGTGGATGTTGTGATTGAATCAGCATTCCCATTGACTTCTGTACAAGAACAAATTCTTGCTCAAGCGTTAGAAAAACGTTTCGCTGCGGCAGTAAATGTTTCTGTAGAAGTGAACCCAGCGTTAATTGCGGGTGTGGTTATTCGTGCAGGCGACCAAGTGATAGATGATTCTGCGCTTAACAAGCTTGAAAAAATGCGGACACGTCTTTTAGCTTAATTGCGAAGACTGAACTAATAAAAGATTGAGGTATAGCGCAATGCAACAACTGAATCCATCCGAGATCAGTGCGCTCATTAAACAGCGTATCGGCGATCTGGACACCAGCGCGACCGCTAAAAACGAAGGTACCATTGTTATGGTATCCGACGGTATTGTGCGCATTCACGGCCTTGCTGATGCAATGTACGGTGAAATGATCGAATTCGACGGCGGCTTATTTGGTATGGCACTGAACCTAGAACAGGATTCAGTGGGCGTCGTTGTTTTAGGTAACTACTTAAGCCTTCAAGAAGGTCAAAAAGCACGTTGCACAGGTCGTGTATTAGAAGTTCCGGTTGGTCCAGAACTTTTAGGCCGTGTGGTAGATGCTTTGGGTAACCCAATTGATGGTAAAGGCCCTATTGATGCAAAATTAACTGATGCTGTAGAAAAAGTAGCACCAGGCGTAATTTGGCGTCAATCAGTGGATCAACCTGTTCAAACTGGTTATAAATCAGTTGATACCATGATCCCTGTAGGCCGTGGTCAACGTGAGTTGATCATTGGTGACCGTCAAACTGGTAAAACAGCAATGGCGATCGATGCGATCATCGCTCAGAAAAACTCTGGCATTAAGTGTGTATACGTAGCAATTGGTCAAAAACAATCGACTATCGCAAACGTAGTACGTAAGCTAGAAGAAACTGGCGCTATGGCGTATACCACTGTTGTCGCAGCAGGTGCATCTGATCCAGCAGCAATGCTGTATTTAGCTCCGTACTCTGGTTGTACAATGGGTGAATACTACCGTGACCGTGGTGAAGACGCGTTAATCATTTATGATGACTTGTCTAAGCAAGCTGTTGCGTATCGTCAAATTTCATTGCTTTTACGTCGTCCACCAGGTCGTGAAGCGTATCCAGGTGACGTGTTCTATCTACACTCGCGTCTACTTGAGCGTGCTTCTCGTGTATCTGCTGACTACGTTGAGAAATTCACTAACGGTGAAGTTAAAGGTCAAACTGGTTCTTTAACTGCATTGCCGATTATTGAAACTCAAGCAGGTGACGTATCTGCATTCGTACCAACCAACGTAATTTCGATTACAGATGGTCAGATCTTCTTAGAAACATCATTATTCAACGCGGGTATCCGTCCTGCTGTGAACGCGGGTATTTCTGTATCGCGTGTTGGTGGTTCTGCTCAAACTAAGATCATCAAAAAATTGTCTGGTGGTATCCGTACCGCTTTGGCGCAATACCGTGAATTGGCAGCGTTTGCTCAGTTCGCTTCTGACCTTGACGAAGCAACTCGTAAGCAACTTGAACATGGTCAACGTGTAACTGAGTTAATGAAGCAGAAACAATATGCGCCATACTCAATTGCTGACCAAGCTGTTTCAGTTTATGCATCTAACGAAGGCTACATGGCTGACGTAGAAGTGAAGAAAATCGTAGACTTTGATGCTGCGTTAATTTCTTACTTCCGTTCAGAACATGCTGCGTTAATGCAACAAATCGATGAAACTGGTGATTTCAACAAAGACATCGAAGCTGCAATCAAAGCAGGTATTGAAAGCTTTAAAGCGACTCAAACTTACTAATTTAGCATTGGCTAGTTAGGGGTTTGGTTCACGGAATCAACCTTCGGAAGCCTGAAAGGGCTTTCGAATACTAGGTTAAGCGTATGGCAAATTTAAAAGAAATTCGCGCCAAAGTTGCTAGTATCAAGAGCACGCAAAAGATTACTCGCGCGATGCAAATGGTTGCTGCTTCTAAGATGCGTCGTGCGCAAGAGCGCATGGCTCAAGGCCGTCCGTATGCCGAAAATATGCACCGTGTAATTGCTCATTTGGTACAGGCGAACCCTGAATACAAACACCGTTATATGATTGAACGCCCTGTAAAACGCGTTGGTTATATCATCGTGTCTTCAGATCGTGGTTTGGCAGGTGGCTTGAACATTAACTTGTTCAAGAAAGTTGTAAAGCATGTACAGCAACAACAAGAGCAGTCAATTGAAGTTCAGTTTGCTTTAATTGGTCAAAAAGCGGTTTCGTTTTTTAAAAACTACGGCGGTAAAGTGCTTGGTGCAACTACAAACGTAGGTGACGCGCCAAGTCTTGAACAGTTATCTGGCTCTGTGCAAGTGATGTTAGATGCGTACGATAAAGGCGAGTTAGATCGCATTTACCTCGTGTCAAACGGCTTTGTCAATGCCATGACTCAAGATCAGAAAATCGAACAACTTGTTCCTTTAGCATCTGCTGAAGAAAACAAGACTCTTAACCGTCAATACGGTTGGGATTATATCTATGAACCAGAAGCTGAAGAGCTGTTAAATGGTTTATTGGTTCGTTACATCGAGTCTATGGTTTATCAAGGTGTGATTGAAAACATCGCATGTGAACAGTCTGCGCGTATGGTTGCAATGAAAGCTGCAACAGATAACGCAGGTGAACTGATCAAGAGCCTACAACTTATTTATAACAAGCTGCGTCAAGCCGCGATTACTCAGGAAATTTCTGAAATCGTTGGTGGTGCCGCTGCCGTTTAACATTATTAGTTTGAATTGAGGAGACAGCAATGAGTGGCGGTCGTATCATTCAGATCATCGGCGCGGTTATCGACGTCGAGTTTGAACGCAACAGCGTTCCTAAGATCTATGACGCTCTCCAAGTTGACGGTACTGAAACTACATTAGAAGTTCAGCAACAACTTGGTGATGGCGTAGTTCGTACTATTGCAATGGGTTCTACTGAAGGCCTTAAGCGTGGTTTGAACGTAACTAACACTAACGCGCCAATCTCTGTACCAGTAGGTACAGCGACACTTGGTCGTATCATGGACGTTCTTGGTCGCCCTATCGACGAAGCTGGTCCAGTTGCAACTGAAGAGCGTTTACCAATTCACCGTCAAGCGCCTTCTTATGCAGAACAAGCGGCTTCTACTGACCTTTTAGAAACTGGTATTAAAGTCATTGACTTACTTTGCCCGTTCGCGAAAGGTGGTAAAGTTGGTCTGTTCGGTGGTGCGGGTGTTGGTAAAACCGTAAATATGATGGAGTTGATCAACAACATCGCTAAAGCGCACTCAGGTTTATCTGTATTCGCTGGTGTTGGTGAGCGTACTCGTGAAGGTAACGACTTCTATCACGAAATGAAAGACTCTAACGTTCTTGACAAAGTAGCAATGGTCTACGGTCAGATGAACGAGCCGCCTGGTAACCGTTTACGCGTAGCGTTAACTGGTTTGACTATGGCTGAGTACTTCCGTGATCAAAAAGATGAGAACGGTAAAGGTCGTGACGTATTATTGTTCGTAGACAACATCTACCGTTATACACTAGCAGGTACTGAAGTATCAGCACTTCTAGGTCGTATGCCATCTGCAGTAGGTTATCAGCCTACACTTGCAGAAGAGATGGGTGTTCTTCAAGAACGTATTACTTCAACTAAGTCTGGTTCGATTACATCTATTCAAGCTGTATACGTACCTGCCGATGACTTGACTGACCCATCACCTGCTACAACGTTCGCGCACTTAGACGCAACTGTAGTATTGAGCCGTGATATTGCATCTCAAGGTATTTACCCTGCGATCGATCCACTAGACTCAACTTCACGTCAGTTAGATCCATTAGTTGTTGGTACTGAGCATTACGAAATTGCTCGTTCAGTTCAAAACGTTCTTCAACGTTATAAAGAATTGAAAGACATTATCGCAATTCTTGGTATGGACGAATTGTCAGAAGAAGACAAACTTACTGTATACCGTGCACGTAAGATCCAACGTTTCTTCTCTCAACCGTTCCACGTAGCTGAAGTATTTACTGGCGCGCCTGGTAAACTTGTACCGCTTAAAGATACAATTCGTGGCTTTAAAGGTCTTCTAGCTGGTGAATACGATCATATCCCAGAACAAGCGTTCTATATGGTTGGTGGTATTGACGAAGTGATTGCTAAAGCCGAGAAACTTTAATTAGCAGCTCTAATTTAGGAGATTCTCATGGCGACTATGCAATGTGATGTTGTAAGTGTAAAAGAGTCTTTGTACTCGGGCACTGTGACTATGCTAATTGCAAAAGGTGCTGGCGGTGAACTCGGTATTATGCCGGGTCACGCACCACTGGTAACTTTGCTTCAGCCGGGTGCAATCCGCGTTCTGCTGGAAAATGGTACAGAAGAATTAATCTATGTATCTGGTGGCGTTCTAGAAGTTCAACCGCATGTTGTTACGATTCTTGCAGATACTGCAGTTCGTGCAGAAAACTTAGATGAAGCGGCAATTATTGAAGCGCGTAAACACGCTGAACAATTGTTGGCAAATCAAAAGAGCGATTTGGACTCTGCTGCTGCTTTGGCTGCTTTGGCAGAAACTGCTGCACAGTTGGAAACCATCCGCAAAATCAAAAACCGCGCACTTTAATTGTCGGTTTAAGATTGAAAAAAGCCACTCGAAAGAGTGGCTTTTTTTATGCTGTTTGGAATTGAAGCCTTATCTTTGCTTAAGATGCTGTATTGGTAGTTTCAGTAGGCTGATTTGACTCACCTTGTAAAATCATCCCCGCCAGTTTTAGCATTTCAGCTTGAATACTCCCCATTTGCTGTTCCAGTTTCTTAAAGTCCACTTTGCTTAAATCGACTTGTCCATTTAAAAATGGTGAAGCCAAAACTTGCTGATTGGCAGCCAATAAGTTTTGACGGATGGTATCAATTTCCTGTGTTTTTAAGTCTAGGCTGCTTAGTGTTTGATTGAAGCCTTGTAACTGCTGTTGTAATTGAGTCGCTGCAATTTGTAATTGTTGTGGATCTTGCGCATCTACAGCGGTTTGCAATTCAGACTTGGTTTGATTCAGTTGTTCGACATATTGACCTGCTTTGAGCTGTAGATCAGCCACATCGCGCACAATATAGAACATATTGCCACTGCTTAATGGAGCGTTGGTTGGGTTTGTATTGCTGTTGGATGATGCGCTGGAATCATCTTGATTAGTTGTTTGCGTTTGCGGCGTGTTCATTTGATCACAGGCGCTGAGTAGCAAGGCAGAACTCAATAGTGCAAACGGAAGTAGTGTCTTCGAAGATACATTTTTCATATTCATGTGATTTTTGGTACTCATTGAGAATGAATATAAAACGAAAATATGAATAAAAAACAGATTGTTGCAAAGCAATAACAAATCTTAATTTTTTTGTCTAAATCAAAAAAAATAGGAGTTTTAAAGAAACTCCTATGAATTACACTTCTTTCATAAAAGAAAAATGATCATAAGTAATGCGTCGAATTGATATTGATAGTCCCTTCTCTTGCGCCATATATGGCTCAGGATGAGGAATATATTCCGCAAGAGGATGAGGGAGCTGAATTATTGATTTAAAGAGAATTTATGAAAGAACTCTTTAACTTGCTGAATAAAAAATTATTTAGCCAATTCAGCCTCAATCGCTTCTACAATGCGCGGGTCATCTGCGGTTAAATCTGGGGCAAAACGCGCCACCACTTCACCTTGTTTATTCACCAAAAACTTTTCAAAGTTCCACAATACTTCAGGTGGTTCATTTGGGGTTAAGCCGTAATCAACCAAATCTTTCCACCATGGGCCTTCACCAATACGTTCAGGAATTGCTTGCGTTAAAGCCGTGTAGAGAGGATGTTTTTCTGCACCCACGACTGGAATTTTAGCAAACAATGGAAAACTCACCTGATAATTCAGTGAGCAAAATTCCTGAATTTCTGTATCGCTGCCCGGTTCTTGTGCCAAGAAATCATTCGATGGAAAGGCTAAAATTTCTAAGCCTTGTGCCTGTTTTGCTGCGTAGAGTTGCTGTAAGCCTTCGTATTGCGGGGTTAAGCCACATTTTGATGCCACGTTCACGATCAACAACACTTTTCCTGCATATTGATTTAATGTGGTTTCCGTACCCTGATTGGTTTTTACTGCAATGTCATAAACTGAAGTGCGCATAGTTGCTTCCTAGAATCTGTATTTTACCGCTACTGTTGTAACTGTAATTTTTGGGTACAGCAAGTTTTATAGCAAAGAAATTTACGACACTGATGGAATCCCGCATAGCCGTGATATTGCGCAGAAAAATGTAATTCGTATCTGCATTTTATTTTATTGATGGATAAATCGAGCGAAAAGTGCCATAAATAGACACTGGGTTTTTAGCACTTTGCATCACAAGTCAGTTATAGAAAAGGGTTTCACAGCAGGTATGCTGTTTGGTACAACAAGGATGATGAATACATGATACGGTCAGATAAAGGCGTATTTTGGGCAATTTTATTGCCATTGATTGCGGTATTGATTTGGTCTTTAAATATTGCAGTAACGAGGTATGTGGCGGAGTATATTTCACCCGTCAGTATCAGTTTTTATCGCTGGTTGATTGCTTTTCTGATTTTAACCCCGTGGATATTGCCCAAAGTTTGGCAGCAGCGTGAGTTGATTCGTCCACATTTGAAACAGTTGGCAGTGCTTAGTGCTTTTGGTTTGGTGCTGTATCAAGGTCTAAGCTATACCGCAGCCAATTACACCACTGCAACCAATATGGGCATTATTAATGCGTTTATTCCCATGTTTACGGTTTTGGTTTCATTGCTGATCTTAAAAGACATTCCGACACGATTTGCGGTTTTGGGCTGCATTATTTCATTTTCGGGTTTGTTGTATGTGATTGCACAAGGAGATTTGCGTCAACTCAGTCAGCTGACAGGACATGCGGGCGATATGCTCATGGTTTTGGCGGTATTTTTTTACGCCTTTTATGGGGTGTTTTTAAAGAAATGGAATTTAAAATTGCCGCTCATGCTGAGTCTTTATGTGCAAATTATATTCGCCTTACTTTACCATCTGCCATTTATTTTGTGGTTCGGCTTAGATCACTTAAATAGTCAAAATGGTTTAAGTGTGCTGTATGCAGGTATATTTCCTTCAATTATTGCGCCTTTGGTATGGATGTTGGCTGTTCAATATTTAGGACCGAATCGCACCAGTATTTTTATGAATTTGATGCCTGTTTTTACGGCCATCATTGCATATTTTTGGTTGGCAGAAGTGTGGGGGAGTTATCACAGTATCGGTGGATTGATTATTTTAACGGGTATTGTGTTGGCACAAATGAAAGCACGCGTACACATTCAAGCAAAAAGTTGAGTTTAATTGGTGTTTTTTTGATCACATAAAGGTGTATTTAAAATGCCTTTTATTCAAAATTTATACAGTATTGAGTGTTATGAATTATGACAGTTTTTTTAATTTTTCTAAAATAATTGTAAAAATAGTAAGATAATTTAAATTGTTAAGAAAAAAAGATGAATCTTTCATTGAATATTTGTCTTGGATTAATAGGAAAAATCTATTTGTATAGTCGACTAAATTACTCCATAATTCACGTACTGAAAATGATCCACTGTATTCAATAATCAGTGAAATATCATTTGCAGCAAGATTTTCAAACCCTCTGGATGTGCTTTTATACACATCCTTTTTATGCTCAACCATCCCTATATGGTTGAGCTTTTTTTTATCCACTGGAGCGTAAAACCTCGTGGTTCAGCACGAGGATATAAGCGACTGGAGTAAACCATATGAACGACACGAAATGTCGTTTTAAATACTTGTACTATAGTCACTATTAAGAAAAATACTGTTAAAATAATTGGATGAAGACACTCAAATTACGCATAAAAGACAAACATTGCAAGGTGCTAAATCAGTTAGCATCCGAAGTAAATTTTGTCTGGAATTATGTCAATGATTTGTGTTTTAAGCATCTACAACGTAAACAACAATTCTTTTCAGCATACGACATTGCAAATACACGAAAGGCACATCGAAAGAATGCAACTTGCACAGTCAAACTATTCAGGCAGTGACAGAAGAATTGGTCACAAGACGCAAGCAGTTCAAAAAAGCAAAACTAAAATGGCGTGTCAGTAATAAAAAATCAGCTATACGTTCACTGGGTTGGATACCGTTTAAAAAGGTTGCAATCAAATATGCTGATGGCTATGTTGAATATGGCAAGCATCAATTTAAACTATGGGATAGTTACGGATTAAGTCAATACAATATCAAAACAGGCACATTCGTAGAAGATAGTCGTGGACGTTGGTATGTTTGTCTTGTAGTTGATGCAGTCAAAATAGAAAAAAACAACGCTAAAACCTCAATTGGCATAGATTTAGGTTTAAAAGATTTAGCGACTTGTTCAGATGGCGTAAAACTTAAAGCACCTCAAATCTATCGGCAATATGAACAAAAACTTGGTATTGCTCAACGTGCAAAAAATAAGAAACGTGTCAAAGCCATCCATGCCAAGATTAAAAATGTAAGACAAAACATGCTGCATCAATTCAGCCGAAAATTGGTGAATGAACATGCAGCCATCTTCGTTGGCAATGTGAATGCCAAAGCATTAGCACAAACCAGATTGGCTAAATCAGTGCTAGATGCCAGTTGGACAACACTAAGAACCATGCTCAAGTATAAATGCGAGAACGCAGGGGTATGTTATGAAGAAGTCAATGAAGCCTATACCACCCAAACTTGTTCGTGCTGTGGCTCACGCTCCAGTAGTCCGGAAGGTAGAGCAGGACTTGGAATAAGAGAATGGCAGTGTGTGGAGTGTGGTACGCTCCATGATCGGGATGTAAATTCCGCACTGAATATTCTTGCGCTCGGGCATGAGCGTCTAGCAGTAGGAATCTCCGTCCTTTAGGTCGGGGAGGATGTCAACTAAAATTTGTCTAAAGCTAGGCGCGAATCACTGCCCCACTCTCTGCATCTAAAATACGGCTAGGTTGCTGGCTTAAACCCAAATCACCATTTAAGTAGTGCAATTGTTGATGGAAATATTGCGTTGTCTCTTGCAAAGAGCGTGCAGGGGCAAGTCCCGCAGGATTGGCACTGGTCGATACAATAAAGCCATCAAAGGCATGGCATAACGCCATACATAAAGGATGATTGGTTACGCGCACCGCTACTTTGGGGTGTTGACCTGTAATCCACTCTGGAATTGCGGCTGTGCTGGGTAATAGCCAGGTGGTTGCTCGATCTGTGGGATAAGTATTCGTCCATGACGCAATTACGCGATCTCGCATTTCGGGGTTTAAATCCTGCAGCAAATGCTCTACTTGTGACAGATGTCCTGCCAGTAAAATCACACCTTTTTCAATCGGACGCTGTTTCAGACGCAAAATTTCCAAAAATGCCTGTTGATTATATGGATCACATCCCAATCCCCAAACCGCCTCTGTAGGATAGGCCAGTACCTGTCCTTGTTGTAGACATGCAGCGGCTTCGGTGACAGAAGTTGTAATCATGGGAGTTTTACCTAAACAGAAACGTGAAATAGGCGCTTATTGTGAACCTTATTTGAGTGGACGACAACGCAGATATAAACCTGATTGTTGTAAACAGAAGCCCATGAGTTCCAGTTCCATTAATGCGCTGGTGAGTGTGGCAATATCTAAATTCAGTTGCTGTGCCAAGTGATCGATGCTTTGTCCGACCCAATCCAGTTGTTGATACAGTGCCAATAAATGCTCGGGAATATGCGGTGTACTTGTATCTGCTGTTTTTGTTGTGGTGGTTTGAAGTATTGCTTCAGTCGGTGGTGTAGATAATTTTGCTTTTGTTGAAGCTGCTGTAGTCTGATTTTGGCTTGATGCTATTTGGTTTTGTTGATATTGCCATTGGGTGGGTAGGGCTAAATCTTCAATCACTTGTTCAGGATGATCCACTAAAATTGCACCTTCACGAATCAATTGGTGGCAACCTTGATGAAATTCACTGTAAATATGTCCTGGAATGGCAAAAATTAATTTGCCTTGCTCTGCTGCCAGTTTCGCGGTAATCAGCGAGCCACTATTTAAACTGGCTTCAGCAACAATCACGCCTAAACTTAGTCCACTGACAATACGGTTACGTCGTGGAAAATGTTGCTGTAAGGGCTTAGTCTGTGGTAAAAACTCCGTAATCACGGCACCACCAGATTCTACAATTTTTTGGCGCAGGCTGTGATGTGCACTTGGATAAGTGCTGTCCAAACCTGTGCCCATGACTGCAATGGTACGTTGATGTTGCAAAGCACCTTGATGTGCGGCTTCATCAATACCTTGTGCCAAACCACTATTGATAAAGAACCCTTGTTCACTTAAATAATAAGCAAAATCATAAGCCACTTGCCGACCATGCGGGCTGGCTTTGCGACTGCCGACAATCGCAATTTGCGCTTGCAACAAAGCCTGTGCATTGCCTTGCCCAAATAAAATGGGTGGCTTGTTGGAATAGGGTCGTAACTGATTGGGATAGTCCGCATCGTCCAAAGTTAGAATAAAATCGCACTGCTGTTGCAGTTGATTCAGACATTGTTCAAAGGCGAGTTGCCCTGTTGGGCTGAGATATTCTTTGGCGCGTTGTAGATGGTTGGCATGAATGCGCACATCTGACCATGTGAGGAGGTGTTCGGGCTGCACTGCGGCAGCCACGGAACCATAATGTTGTACGAGTTTGGAAAAACTAGACAGTGAATGTTGAACCAAATACCACAACAAAATGTAGTTGATTTGCTGTGGGCTGAATGAATTCAACATCACCATCTTAAACCGTTTTAGTCGTCCATTCGTGGTGCTTGTAAGCTCGCACCGACTTTAATAGGCAATTCGCTGTCTAAGACATAGGCGTAGCTAATGTGGTCAAAGCTCTTGAAGACCATGATATTGCCAATACGTTCGCCTGGAAGCTGAACACGTTCTTTGGTTTTCGGGTCGGTGACCACTTCGCCTTTTTGCGCTACGCTAAACACATGACCAGATTGCACGCCATGTAATGTACCGCGATCAATTGCCACAACACTGTGTTTTGCTGCAGTACCAATCGAACCCATCACACGTAGCACTTGACCACCTGTGCTGACATTTTCAGCATGCGTTGGGTAGAACAAGGTTGGCAGCATTGGGTCATAAATTGGTAAGACGCGATCACCACGACGCACTTCGGCATTGTAGGTATCGGTCAATTCAAGTGTGGTGATGTCATTTTCACCACGTACTGCAATACCTGCAGCAACTTGAGTGAGTTCAATGCCTGCATTGAATTTTTGACCATTGGCATCGGTCAGCATGTACGGTTCGCCTTCACGATATACACCGTAGCGTTGACCTACTTCCAGACCTGCACCACGTGCATACACACTTTGACCTTTAGCAGCTAAAACACGTTGATCAGAAGTACCTAAAATATATGGTGTGCCTTGTAACGCATCTGCGGCAATAATGCTGCTGCGCTCTAACCAGTGTTTGATGTAGTCAAGTGGAATCACAGGAATGGTATTATTTAAAGACTCCACTCGAATTTGCGGCTGTAAATTGGTGCTCTTGCCTGCATAACGACGAATAATGCCTTCACAGCCATCGCCTTCATCTTTACCAATAATAGGGCGACCTTCGTAGGTACACATCAACAAACGGTCACCTGGGAAAATCCAGTGTGGATTTTTTACGTGACGGTTACTTGCCCAAATTTCAGGCCAACGTAATGGGTTGTTCAGGAATTTTTTGGAAATATCCCATAAGGTATCGCCTTTTTTTACCACATACACATTTGGTGCGCTGGCTTTTAAGGCAGGCGGATTGATGTTTCGTGCAGGTGCTGCTTCAGCCACACTGATCGCACTAAGTCCCACTGTGAGACATACCGCGAGTGCTAAAACTTGCTTTTTAAACCCCAAGACACGAAAAGAGGATGTGTCTGTCAAAACCTTTTTCATTATCATAATTCCTAAAATTATGTATGTAGTTGCGTTATAATAACGATCTTACACACATTTTTTTGATGAAGCATTCCTTCATTCGGTTTTTTGATCAATGGCATATCAGTGAGGACGTCCTATGGCCTTATTACCTATTTTAAGTTTCCCGGATCCCCGTTTGCGTACCATTGCCAAACCCGTCGAAGAAGTCACCGACGAAATTCGTCAGCTGGCTGCAGATATGTTTGAAACGATGTATGCCGCACCAGGAATTGGTCTGGCAGCCACACAGGTCGATCATCATATTCAGCTGATTGTCATGGATTTATCTGAAAATAAAGATCAACCCATGGTCTTCATTAACCCCAAAGTTACCCCATTGACTGAAGAGACCCAACCGTATGAAGAAGGGTGTTTGTCAGTGCCTCAAATATACGACAAAGTTGAGCGTCCGTCACGTGTAAAAATTGAAGCGATTAACCTTGAGGGTCAAACCTTTGAGCTAGAAGCAGATCAACTTCTCGCTGTTTGTATCCAACATGAAATGGATCACTTAAATGGTAAATTATTTGTCGATTATTTATCACCACTCAAAAGACAGCGTGCCCGTGAAAAAGTGGAAAAAGTAGTACGTCAGCGTCAGAAAGAAAAAGTGGCTGTGAAGCGTTAAAACAAACAACCATCTAGTTGTCCATGTTTAGACCAAAGCATAAAAATCAGCCCAATTTCGATTGGGCTTTGTTATACTTGCGCCACACAAATTCAGGATAGATGTTTTTGTTGTTGCGTAGTGGCTTACTGCTTTCATTTATCGCAGTTTTTTTACAGATTGCTGTATTTTTACAGCCTTTGCTGCCTGAGCAATATCAAGTTGCGCCAGTCTGTGAAACCATCACGCGTGCACTTTTGTTGCCACAAGCCCACGCCGTGCATACAAATTCTTCGCATGCTGCACATTCATCTACATCTCAAGCCAATGATCAACAACTGACTGCACAGCATGAACATCATCATCACGATGCTTCACACCAATGTCAATATTGTACGGTCTATGGCAACTTGGTCTTGCCACCTGAATTAGAGCTTAAAGAAGTGCTTGATCGCATTCAGGTGCGTCTTTTGGCTTTCCAAAAACGTTTTCAACACGTTTGGTTTGCACTTCAGCAACTCTTTTTACTTCCGCAGGGACGTGCTCCACCTCACTTTGCATAAATTCAATGTTTTTCGGGTCTGCTTTGACCCTAACTGTATTTATGTTTTGAAGTGAGAAATAAAATGGCTCAGCCTAAATTTTTATTACAGCCCATTGCGGCTGCAGTTTGTGTTGCCTGCTATTCAGCAAGTGCGTTTGCCGATCAAAGTATGCTGTCTGCAAATACGCATAGCCTTGCGCCTATTGTTGCAACCGCACAACAGGGCAATGATGCTAATGGTTTGGTGGTTCGTGCTAATCCAAAACAACCCATTCAGCCGATTCCAGCCACAGATGGTGCAGACTATTTACAAAGCATCGTCGGCTTTAGTGCGGTCAACAGTGGTGCGGGTACCAATGGTGATGTGACCTTCCGCGGCATGTTTGGTTCACGTATTAAAATTTTAACCGATGGTTCTGAAAACTTAGGTGCATGCCCGAGTCGTATGGATTCACCAACCTCTTATATTTCACCAGAAAGTTTTGATGAAATTACCGTCATTAAAGGCCCGCAAACGGTGCAATATGCCAACACAGGTTCGGCAGCAACGGTATTGTTTGAGCGTAAGCCTGAGCAATTTGGTGAAGGTCAAAACTATCGTGGCCAAGCCAGTGTCTTGATGGGGTCATTTGGCCGTTTAGATCATAATGTTGAAGCGGCTGCGGGTGATGAGCAGAAATATATTCGTTTAAACGCCAACCGTTCTGTAGCAGACAGCTATAAAGATGGCAATGGTACAACTGTTCCTTCGGATTGGGAGCGTTGGAATGCTGATGTCGCTTTAGGTTGGACACCCGATGAAAACACTTGGCTAGAACTGACAGGTGGTCGTGGTGATGCCGAAGTGGTTTATGCAGGCCGCATGATGGATGGTTCTGAATTTGACCGCGAAAGTTTGGGTTTACGCGTAGAAAAGAAAAACATCACCGATGTGATTAAGAAAATTGAAGCACAGATGAACTATAGCTTTAATGATCACGTGATGGATAACTATAGTCTGCGTCAATTTAAACCAACTATGATGATGCCTAAAGAAACAGCAACAAATGTGACACGTAAAACTTTAAATGCACGTATGGCAGTGACCCATGAGTGGGATAAATTAGATTTTGTGACTGGTATTGATAGCCAGAATAATGAACATACTATTCGTAAGACAGATACTGAAAATAATATTGCACATTATGCTTTGCCTCGTTTAAAAGATATGAAGTTTCAATCTTTTGGTGGCTTTGGTGAACTTGGTTATCAATTCAACGATCAAAATAAGTTAGTCACAGGTGTACGTATTGATCAGGTCGAAGTAGACGCAGTGCAAACAGCTCAACAACGTAAAGAAACTTTGCCAAGTGGCTTTATTCGTTTGGAAAATCAACATCCGCACCATGATGCTAAAACTTATGTCGGTTTGGGCTATGTAGAGCGTATGCCTGATTATTGGGAATTGTTTAGTCCTCTGTCGGGTAACGGAAATAAAAATACGTTTAATCACATTGATACTGAAAAAACCCTTCAATTGGACTTTGGCTATCAACATGAACATGGTGCATTCAGCTCTTGGGCATCGGCTTATGCAGGTTTAATTAATGATTATATTTTGACGAATTACAAACTGAGAGATGAAAACAAGCCTCAGAGTAAAGAAAATCCTTTAGAGGCGCATACTCGCAATGTGGATGCAACGATTGCAGGTGCAGAAGTTGGTATTGTTTATCAATTTACCGATGCTTTACAGGCTGATGTGAGTGCCATGTATGCGTGGGGTGAAAACACTACGGACAATACGCCGTTGCCACAAATTTCACCTTTGGAAGGGCGTTTAAACCTGCGCTATGTTCAAGATAGATACACTTTAGGTGCATTATTACGTGTAGTCGATGGTCAAAGTCGTATAAGTAAATATGAAGGTAATATCGTAGGTTACGACCTCAAAGAGAGCAGTGGCTTTGGCGTGTTGTCTTTAAATGGCAGCTATAACCTCAATAAAAGTGTTGATGTGTCTGTGGGTGTTGATAACGTTTTGGATAAAACGTATAGCGAACATTTAAATAAACTAGGTTTAAATGGGACTGGTAGTGCAGCAAAAGTTCAGTTTAACAATAGTGGTCGTAACTATTGGGCGCGTATCAGTATGAAGTTCTAATTTGAACTTTATTTAAACCAAAAGCAGGGTTTAGGCTCTGCTTTTTACTTTTTTATTGTAATAATTATATAAAAAACAGTAGCTTAAGTTTTGTAATTGTGTTTTGAAGAATTTCACAGATTTTTACTAAAATAAATTTATAAGATAAAACAGTGGTTTATCTATTTTTGGGTTTATAAAATAAACACTCGAAATATTTCTTTTACAAAAAGCCTTGCATGGCAAAATATTTGGCCTATAATGCACATTCATCGGCGGTGATGTTGATAAAAACTTGTTGAAAAACAATAGCTTGGTTGATTGATTTAAGATTAATTGAGTTTGTTTTGAGTAGATGGGTTTGAAAATAAAATCAACATTGCATGTTGACTTTATGGAAATAAAGCGTAATATAGCCGACCTAGCTTGATGCTGACGAAGCATCGAGAAGATCATTAAGAGATTATGAAGAACAACTTGTGTGGATTTTTACTGATTGATTGATCGAAGATATTTCATTGATT
>NZ_VPAP01000032.1:0-21668 GCF_013419195.1 Acinetobacter sp. YH12099
TCTCTGTACACGACAAAAATAGATAACTCATTGAAATAATGTCACAATAATTGTTTTCTAACGACGAATACTATGACACATCTCAATGAGTTATATCTTATCTTAAACAAATCTCTAAAATGGAACAAGTCACATTTAAAGTGCTTTGCGCTCATCATGCTTGTGATTATTTTAAAGCAAACATGTAATCTTTCTTCTGCATCTAAAGCCTTGCCCATCAAGTGTTTACCACAATCATTTTATCGACGTATGCAGCGCTTCTTTGCAGGTCAGTATTTTGATTATCGTCAAATTTCTCAGTGTCATCACCAGAACGATGGTGATGACTACGGCGATCTGACCCCAAAGGATTCGGCCTCCGCGCAATGCAGGCTCCAGTCGGCAAAAGAGACGGAGCCGATCAGAGAGTAGGCAAAATCGGGACGGGCAACAGGAAAGAGGATGCCGGAGGGCTGCCGGATACTATCGGCGGCAAATAGGATGGATCGCCTGTGCCGTTATCGTGCCGGTCGAGTGCCATCCAGGAAACGATTGGGCGAATCGCCGTCACGCTTCATTTTGCCTGCGAGGTTGAGTAGATTTTTCAGTGCGGAGTTGCGATTGAACGGCGACCAGACGGCTGTAAAGGCAACCGGCTCCGGTTCATCGAGGAAGGGCAGGAAGACGATGCCGGTCGTCGGCAACAATGACGTTGCCTCGCCGACGATAGTGATGCCGAAGCCTTGTCCGACCATAGATAGCAGCGTGTCGCGCCCCACATCAAAGCGCCGGATCGACGGTGCGGGCCAACGCCCGGCAAGGCGCAGCACGATATGGTCATGGACCTGCGGGCCGGTGCCACCATAGCGAACAATGAAAGTCTCGCCGACCAGATCGGACCAAGTGATTGCGGACTGCCCGGCGAGGCGATGCCCATCCGATAGCACGGCCACCAGCGGTTCGGTCCAGATCGGTCGGGTATGGCAGTCGGGCATCTCGGGCTTGCCCGCGACGAACACCACGTCGAGCTGGTCAGCACGAAGCTGCATCACCGCATCGCGGGCTGTGCCTTCGGTGATCTCAACCTCAATGCCCGTATGTTCTTCCCGATAATGACGGATCAGCTCCGTGAGAAAGCTGCGTGGGATTAAGGCATGGATGCCGATGCGAAGCCGGCCGTATTCTCCTTGAGCTGTCATGCCTGCGGTCTTCACTGCGTGATCGAGTTGATCGACACCCGCCGTGACACGCTCCATGAAGTGCCTGCCTGCGTCTGTTAGCCGAACGCCCCGCGCATGGCGCTCAAATAGCAGGACACCAAGGTTATCCTCCAGCGCTTTCACACGCGCGCTGACGCTCGACTGGCTGATACCAAGTGCCTTGGCCGCATGCCGAAAATTCAGATGCTCGGCGACGGCGATGAACTGAACAAGGGAAATGAGCGGTATCCTGCCAGACAGGATACCGACATTCACGAGGTTTCGATGGTTAGTGCGCCGCATCGGAGCGGGCCTGCTACCAGTCGTCGGTTAGACGACTGGCGACTTCTCGGTGGCAGCCCCACGGAGCCGAAGGAGCACCAGCCCCAACGAAACCAGTACCGCCATCGCCGTGGCGTAACAGATCACGGGCCACGCTGTGTCACCGTTTAAAAGTGCCACCGCCAATGTCCCGACAATGCTGACTATCAGGCTTTGAACGCAGAAGTAGAACGCGACCGCTGATCCCGCGATGTCGTCGAACTCTGCCAAAGCGCCGTTCGCGGTAACGGACACCGTGAAGACAATACCGACCGCGACAACCCACATCGGTAGGATGAAGGTGAGGAATGACGGCGAGCCGTAAAGTTCGCCGATCCCCAACAGGACCGCTCCGCAAACAAGCAACGCCATCCCACGCGCCACGCATCCTGCGATGCCCCATCTGGCGACAAAGGACTTCGCGAAACGGGTTGTCACGATCATTACAAGCGCGACAGTGGCGAAGGCAAAGCTGAATCCGATCTCGGAATATTCCGCTTGGCCTATGAGCACACGGGGAGCCGTCGAGAAGAAGACGAAGTAGGTGCCCATACCGGCGCTAAAGCCGACAGTGTAAACCCAAAAAGCCGGACTCGCGAAGATCGGCAAGACAGATCGGCGCGTCTTGACTTGATCCAGAGGGCGGGTTTCGTGCCACCTGAAACCCGCATTTAGGAGTGCGAGCATCGCCAGTATAGCCAAAGTAATGAATATCGCCTGCCATCCCAAGAACTCGCCGATCAATACTCCGGCGATAGGGCCGAGCGCAGGCACGAACGCCAGCATCGAACTGAAAAGGCCGTAGATGACGACACCCTCAGGACGGTTGGCATAAACGTCGCGAACCGTCGCGAACGTCGCCACCAGCATGGCCGACGCGCCCACTGCTTGAAGTAGACGGAAAGCGACAAAGGCCGGTGCAGTTGAAGACCAAGCTGCTCCCAGAGACGCAATGACGAAAGCCGTTGCGCCCGCAAGTAGAATTGGCCGTCGCCCGATTCTGTCTGAGAGCGGACCAAAAATCACCTGGCCCACGCCGAGCATCACCATATAGAGGCTCAACGTGAGTTGGATCATAGCGGGCGTCGTGTTCAGGATGCCGGGCATCGCTGGAACGACAGGGAGATAAATATCCATCGCCAGTGAAGCGAGGATGTCGAAAGGAGCCATCAGCAGCAGTGCTGCCGGCAGCGTATAGGCCCACGCGGGGCGTGTGGTGGTCATGACGAATCAACCCTCGATTAAGGAATACCGGGCGACGTCTGCTCGTCAGCAATCAGATGAGACTAGCCTTACAGAGCGCCGCAACAACAATACTGGTTGTTGCGGCTTACTTGTCTGCTGACTTGGAATTTCCCATCTGATTACTCCACGCTTACGAATATGAATTGCTACATTTTATCCGATTATCTTTTGCTTTGCAATGCGGCATGGGCGCACTCAGCGTTCCAGCCCCCTCTGCCGCCCTAAATGCTTGCTCCAATGCATCGAGCACCATATCTGTATTCATCCGTGTCGATACTTTCCATCCAACAATTGCTCGTGAGAACACATCAATAATAAATGCAGTATAAACCCAGCCTGAATTTGTTTGAATATACGTAAAGTCACTCACCCACAGTTGGTCAGGATGATCAGCAGTAAAATTACGTTTTACCAAGTCATCCGCTCGTTTTTGATCATCTCGGCTACGGGTGGTTTGTTTGTTCTTACCACGCCAAACACCTTTTATACCTAGCTTTTGCATTAATCGAGCAACAGTACAGCGCGCAATAATATAGCCTTCACGTTTCAGTTTTTGCCAGACTTTACGTACACCATACCGACCTGAACTTTCCTTCCAAATTCGTTTAATCTCCTCAGCATGATGCAAGTCATGTAAATCTCGCTTTGCTCGATGTTCTGGATTTTCACAGAGATCTAGAGTCCGGTAATAGGTTGAAGGTGCGATCGGTAAAATTCTACAAATCGCCTCGACTCCGTACAGCTCTTTATTATTATGGATAAAATCCACCATTATTTGTGTGGGCGGTCGAGCTCCGCCTGGGCGAAAAAAGCGGCTGCTTTACGTAGAATTTCATTGGCGCGTTGCAGTTCTTTATTTTCGCGTTCGAGTTGTTTGATACGTTCTTGGTCTGAAAGCTGCTGTACTTTAACTGGATTTTGTTTATCTAAATATTTTTGATACCAAACACGTAGTGTTTCAGGAGTACAACCCTTGCGCAGTATACTGCTCAGGGAGCAATAGCGGTGATCGCAGCCCAATTCGATGGATAATCTTTCTCGGATTCAATCAATAATTGAACCGCTCTTTCTCTGATTTCAGGGGTATATTTTACTTTTTTCATCGGGACATTCTCTCAGAAAGCTTGGTCTCCGACAAACCCGGTACGGTTCAAAAATCTTCCATTGATTTATTTATATCTGTTAAACCAGTCGCATTATGAAATGTAATATAAGTAGAAATTTCAGTATAAATGGTCATGATCTTTTCTAAATTTGAATATCTAAGCGTCTTCATTAATCAACCTTATTGATTATTAGTTTCTTCTTTTAAAGCTCTTTGTACTGTTGCTATCCCTACTTTAAACTTTTCTGCAACACCTCTAAATGTTGAATTTTCTTCAGCCATTGCTTTTCGTATTTCAACATAGTCAACCTTCCGCTTTCTTCCCTTATATAAGCCCTTCGCTTTGGCTTTTGCAATTCCTTCCTTTTGACGCTCACGGATCATGGAGCGTTCAAACTCTGCAAATGCAGCAAGCATCTGAAACATGAGTTTATTTATTGCCGATTGTGCTACATCATGACTGAAGGTCAAATTCTCTTTATGAAAAATAATGGTTATACCACGATCATTCAGACTATTCACAATTTCGTTCAGATCATTTGTATTACGTGCCAGACGATCAATACTATGAACATGCACCGTATCACCTTCACGCAGATAGTCGAGCATTGCATTTAACTGAGGACGTTCACGGCTACCACCGCTTGCCTTTTCAGTAAAGGTCTTATCCAGGCTGATTCCATCTAATTGACGTTCAGTATTTTGTTCAGTTGAACTGACTCGAATATATCCGACCTGATTAGGCATTCTGTACCGTTAGAGTTTAGATAATTAAATACATATTGTACCGAAATTAAATATTAAGTCTATAAATACGGTTTTTGAGTTGCTTTTTAAGACTTTATTTTGTTCCGTTAGGCTATACTCTATAGTTACATAATTCGTGATTTAAAGAGACCTAGAAAAAGAGAAATGGTATTTATTTGAGCTAATCAAAGTTGAGAAACTTTAGAATTCTTGCGTTAGTCAAATTTTAAGCAGCCAAAAGCTATATTTTATGAGGTTTTAGCCAATTCAAAAATTAGATAAACTATACTTTCGCAAGAGGTCTTTTGATTAAATAATAAGCGTGGAACGTGAAAAATCATAAAAAAAGCCCACCTTGGGGAAGATGGGCTATCAACTAGAAACTACAGCATTGATTTCTATAGAGAATTATAACGCTGTTATTCCTAAGTAGTAATGTCCTACCTTAAAACCAAATAGAAATGTCCTATACAGACATTTCCAAGTCAAGCACAGGATTCAGATTTCGTTCTTTGATTACTGTCTTCTGTGCACGTCTGCTTGGCATAGATTGAGAACGATTACGTTTGTTTTGCTGTTCCAATTCTTCATGCTGTTGTTGAATATGATTGAGAACTGCACCTAAACGTTTATTCTCAACAATCTCTCGCTGGTTAAGCTGACTTAATTTATCGAAGATGCTGTAATTGATTTTTCTTCCCTGATATTCAATCGCGACTGTACCATCCGGGTATTCCAGGAACTCAAGATACTTACTAATCAATCTTTGGTTTTCTTCCGTGTTTTCCAGGAGATATACGCATTTATCATAAGTAATCGTCAGGCTATTCGTGACTCTGCGGGGTTCACGCCAGGTAAAAATATCATCTAATTCTTCGGCTGTTTCAGTGACAGTCCGGTGTAGATCCTTGGGATTAAAGGCCATCTTGGCAAACTTCTGATTGAATTGCTCAATGAAGCAGGGTAGCCAGGCATTCGCTTGTTCAATCGAACAGATGCCTTCCAGGCGCATTTCTTTGATCAGACGGTCCTGAAGCGTTCTATTGGCTCGTTCTACACGGCCTTTGGCCTGTGGTGAATTAGCGAAGATAATATCGATATTCAGGGTGCTGAGTACGCGCCCAAATTGCGTAATCTTGGTGTCTTTCTTGCTGCTTTGATTCACCCTGAAGACTGAATGTTTATCGCTGTAGAAGGCTAAAGGCTTACCATGCTGCTCAACATACAAACGTGTTGAAATCATATAGTCAAAGGCTGATTCTGACTCACAGAAGCGTAAGTGCTGCAATTTTCCTGTGGCGTCATCGATAAACACCAATAGACAGCATTTAGGGGCTCTTCCTTCAAACCAGTCATGATGTGAGCCATCAATTTGGATCAGTTCACCATAACAGTCCCGGTTATAACGAGGCTGATATGGGCGTTTCAGGCGTTTGGAGCGAGGAATCCATAAATCGGCTGCAATCATCCAGGAACGCAGGGTTTCCACTGAAATATCGAATCCATGAATGGTAGTCAGCTTTTCATGCGCTAAAGTGGGTCCGAAACCATGGAATTGCTCAGCAACCATATTGAGGCACTTGAGCCTGAGTTCTTCAGGAAGCCTGGAATTGCTGGTTTGACCACGACCGGCATGGGCTAATGCAGCTGGGCCTTGAGCTTTGTATTTTTGCAGTAAACGCCTGATCTGACGTTCTGAAATATGAAGTAGCTGAGCAGCCTGGGATTGAGTTATGCGTTGATCGCAGATTTCCTGCACGACCGACAATCGTTTAAGTTCTTTATCCGACATAGACACCAACATATCAAACCGTCCGCTTCGATAATCGCAAAAGCGCATATTCTAAAAGCGGACATTTTTACTTTGGAGAAACCGGACATTTCTATTTTGGAGTTACAAACGCATTTCGTATAAGGTGTATTATGTTAATTTTAGATTTTTTAAAAAATTAGGGCATCCATGAATCCTTTAGAATTCTACTGTTTAATATTGAAAAATATGGATAAAAACCTGGCTAAGAAACTAGGTAAAATTGAGAAAAAATATACTAATGTTCCATTTAAAAATGATGAAATAGCTAAAGTTAAAATTAAATCCGAATTTGCTTCAGAAATGGGGTTTTTCGTACTTAATTCAGCAACTTCTTTAGCTGTAGATGAAGAAAACTATAATTTTGCATACTGCTTAAAAATCTTAGAACTATATCCAATTAAGAATAACGATTTTTTTTATTGGAATGAGCATATAAAGCTATTTTCAGAATTAGAAAAAAATAATTTTTTATATGAAGATGTCTGCAAACTACATGATTTTCTGGTAAATAACTTTAGCTTTAACGGTGATTTAAAGAATATTATTAGTCATGAGATGCTTAGAAATTCTGGCGTCAATATACTGCTAATTTTAATTCACTTAGATCATTTAATTTCTAAGAAGTGGGGATTCCAATCAATCTCACTAAACCAAGCATTAAAGTTTAAGTTTAAAAATAAACGACCATACTTCCCATCAAAAACTTTTACAGATTTTCTTTTATTTATCTTAAAGATAAATGCAAAGTTTGAAGCAACAAAAGGACATAAAGTCGAGATTCTGAAGACTATTCCTCCAACTAATGGTTTTGAGCAATGGTTAGATCCTTCTCTCGAAGATGAACAAATTAAAGAATTTATACAACTAATTAAAAAAGTTAGAGAAAACAGAAGACTATGCTACTTGAATGAAGTCTATGAGTTCCTAGGTCTACCTTATGGTGAGTTTAAAAATGATGAAATTTATGAACAAGTCTCAGAAGAGAATTATTTATTCCTGAAAAATGAACTTCCAGAAGATAAGTGGTTTGAAAGTATTAATGCCATAGCTGGCCTATGGTTAATATATTTTTGGCAAGACTTTTATTATAAACATTTTCAAAAAACAGCCAGCGTTTCTACGTTAGCTACATCAGAAGATTTTATCGTGATATGGGAAGCCTTCCTGAAGAAATATCCTTCAGAAGGCCAATATCTTTGGCCTTCTGAATTGATATTACAAGATAAATAAATTTTTATTTACGAGGTGGATTATTGTCTCGGCCACCACCTGATGGATTTCCAGTAGTACTAGGCCAACCTGCTGTGCTCATAGTTTTCATCCTTATTTAGATTTCGTAGGTTTATGATTAGGATTCAATTGTCGGCTACGGTTGTCCTGATTCTGCGCATGTTGAATATTATTAGGATTTTTTACTGTAGCACGTTGATCATTCGCTGTTTGTGTCATTGCTTTCTCCTTAAAATGTTTGAACATCTGACAAGGAAAGTATGGCTTCAAAAAAATATGCATCTTGCCTGAAAAACAGTAAAAAAGTTTAAATTTTAACCAAAAAAATTATGTATTTAACATAATGGTGTTATACGAAATTAATGGATGTTCGTATAAATTACTTGCATATTGTATTCGATCGAATACAATATAGTGAGAAGATAAGGAATCCTCATGATTGAAATTAAACGTCTTCCAGAATTTGATGAATGGTTGGATGGCATTAAAGACAATATGACCCGTATCCGCCTGAATCGTCGATTAGATAAGGTTCAACGTGGAAACTGGGGAGACATTAAACCTCTCCAAGATGGCGTTTGGGAAATGAGAGAATTCTTCGGTTCTGGATGGAGGATGTATTACATCCAACATGGTGACGTTGTGATTGTAATGCTTGGTGGTGGAGATAAATCAACTCAACAACAAGACATCGATCGGGCAGTCAAACTATCGAAAACATTGGAGGATTAAAATGGTTAAAGTCGCTGATTTACCAAGTTTTGATATGGCTGAGTCGCTCAAAACTGAAGAAGACATTGTGATGTATCTCAATATGGTTCTTGAAGAAAATGATCCAGCTGAATTAGCCCATGCACTTGGTGTTATTGCTAAAGCTCGTGGCATGACTCAAATCGCTAAAGAAGCAGGGATTGGGCGTGAAGCACTCTACAAAGCCCTACGTCAGGATTCAGCACCACGTTTTGATACGATTAATCGTGTAGTAAATGCTTTAGGCTTAAAACTCACAGTACAACACGCTTAAAACTTTAAAAATATAGTAAAAATGGGAGCTAAAGGCTCCCATTTTTAGATTCGTATAAGGTGTATTATGTTAATTTTAGAAATTCTATATAAATATAGAATTTTTAAAACTTAAATTCTGGCATGTGTCCCATACTTATCAATCATGATCGAACTGGCTTCATTTAGACCACGTACTGTGACATTCGCACCATTCTTTTGAAATTTATTTACAACAGAATCAAGCATGGCGACTGATGTTACATCCCAAATGTGAGAATGGGTCAAATCAATAATCACCTCCTTTACATCCTCTTTAAAGTCAAAACCTTGCATGAATTTTTCAGAAGAACTAAAGAAGATCTGACCTCTCAACTCATATAAACGGGCCATTCCTTCAAAAGATGCTGTCACCTGGATATCATTTTCAAGTTTATTCGCCAGGAACAAGGCTGAAAGTAATACGCCTGTTAACACACCCAAAGCCAGGTTATGCGTAGCAACAACTACAATCACCGTCGCAATCATGACGATATTACTACTCTTAGGATTATCTTTTAACTGAGTGACAGAACTCCATTCAAAGGTACTGATAGAGACCATTATCATTACCGCTACCAATGCAGCCATTGGAATCACTTTGAGCCAGTCGCTGATAAATACAACCAGAATAAGAAGAAAAATGCCCGCAGAGAATGTTGATAAGCGTGTAAGGCCACCTGATTTTACGTTAATCATAGATTGACCAATCATTGCACAACCGGCCATGCCACCCATAAAGCCAGAAGCAATATTCGCAATCCCTTGTCCCTTACATTCCTGATATTTATCACTTGGCGTATCAGTCATTTCATCCACGATAGTTGCTGTCATCATCGATTCAAGTAAACCTACAGCCGCCAGTGCGACTGAATAAGGCAAAATAATCATCAATGTTTCAATATTCAAAGGAATATCTGGAATCAAGAACATTGGAAGTGTGTCAGGTAAAGACCCCATATCGCCCACGGTCCGTACATCAATTCCTAAAGCGATTGCCAATAATGTGATTGCAATGATGCAGACTAGTGGAGAAGGGAGTAATTTTCCTAATTTGGGAACCAGAGGGAATAGATAAATAATTGCTAAACCTAAAGCAACAAAAGCATATACATGCCAGGTCACATTAATCAGTTCAGGCAATTGAGCCATGAAAATTAAGATCGCTAACGCATTTACGAATCCAATAACCACAGATTTAGATACAAACCGCATTAACTTGGCGAGCTTTAAATAGCCTGCCAATATTTGAATCACGCCTGTCAAAATTGTTGCTGCCAGCAGATATTCAAGCCCATGCTCTTTGACCAATGTGACCATAAGCAGCGCCATTGCACCAGTGGCTGCTGAAATCATGGCAGGACGACCACCTACGAAAGAAATCACGACGGCAATACAGAAGGATGCGTATAGACCAACTTTAGGATCTACACCTGCAATAATTGAAAATGCGATGGCTTCAGGGATGAGTGCAAGACCGACGACTAATCCGGCAAGTACATCCCCACGGATGTTAGAGAACCACTGTTCTCGGACATTAGATAACATAAACATAGCCTGTTTTTTAATTTTTCAGATAGGCTAGTGATGTGATATATACAACACACAAACGACTACACCACATCACTAGACAGTGATGAGTTATTTACAGATTTAAGACGATAAATAAACTTAAGGTGGCGTAAGTGTCATAAGATGAAAGAACGTTTTAGAGTAAAAAAATCAGGACAAGGGTAACAGCTAGGTACTTTTTTATAAAGCCTGGATGTTATATCCAAGCTTTGTTTAATCGGTATTTTATGAAGCTTTTGGCTCCCCAAGTAATTGACCTATTTCCAAACGTGTATAGCCACGTTCTTTAAAAATCAAAACAATAGCCTGTTTATAATCTTCAGAAGTAGAAGTCTTATACTTAGTTATCAGTTGATTTTCAGAATTCAGCTCAAGATCATTTTTGATGGTCAATACTTCGCTAGAGATCTTGTTAAAGATATTTAGGTTAAACATACAGGCACTCGTCATCCGTATTATAGCGGCCCGACTATAACGAATACCTGTCTTAGCTACGCTAGACACCCTTGGCCGCAAGGATTACAAATTAAGAAAAATTCCGCAAGTTTTTGTCTATTGAAAGAATAAATAATCTCCCAACTGCTATCTATTTAACATAATGGTGGTTATACGAAATTCTGTTGTAGCCCCATACATTCAAGTTTATTTCTTGCATGAATGTATCCTATAGGATACATTACTCTTATGTACTCAATATATACCACTGAAGTCTTTGATGACTGGTTTACTAAGTTAAAAGACCTGCAGGCAAAAAGACGTATACAAGTCCGAATTGATCGGGTTGAAGATGGAAACTTTGGAGATACTGAACCAGTAGGTGAAGGTGTTTCTGAATTACGTTTCTTCTTTGGACCTGGCTACAGGATCTATTACTGTAAGCAAGGGCAAAGGGTCGTTATTCTTTTAGCAGGCGGAGACAAGTCTACGCAAAGTAAAGATATAAAACTTGCCCTACAATTAGCACAAGATTTAGAGGAGGAGCTGTAAATGGCTATCAAACTTCGCAAATGGGACAGTGCTGAACATCTTAAAACAGAAGAAGATATGCAAGCTTACCTACAAGCCTGTATCGATGAATCTAATGGTGATGCGGCATTCATTGCAAAAGCTTTAGGTAATATTGCTAAAGCTAAAGGAATGGCTCAATTATCAAGAGACACTGGTTTAGGTCGAGAAAGTCTTTATAAAGCACTTTCTGGCGATGTAAATCCAAGCTTTGATACTGTTATTAAAGTCGTAAAAGCACTGAATTTACGCTTAGCAATTTAAAAAAAACTAGTAAAAAAGGGAGCTTTAAGCTCCATTTTTCATTTCAACTTCGTATAACGTGTATTATGTTAATTTTAGGAAAAGTGAAAAATAATCTACAATAGAATCTACGAAAAATTGGCCATCAATTATGCCTGATTTCTCCAGTGGAAATAATTGGATTGTGAGATCCCCCACTCAAAATCATAAATTAGAAAGAATTGAAGCATTTCTTTCCAATTATGCTTATAAACCTCACCGACATGATACTTATGCTATTGGCAGGACTCTTTCCGGAGTTCAAAACTTTCATTACAAAGGTACATTGCAACATAGCTTGCCAGGCATGACTATGGTTCTACACCCGGATGAAAAGCATGATGGTGAATCAGGAACATTAGATGGCTATCGCTATAGAATGATTTACATCGAACCAGCGATGATCCAAACCATTTTAAAGGGTAAACCTTTGCCTTTTATCAGACATGGCTTAAGTAATGATATTCGCCTGTTTAGGGCAATGGATAGCTTTCTAAATAATATAAATAATTATATGGATACCCTAGAAGAGGAAGATGCTCTATTTGATTTGGCAACTACACTGTGTGAAATTTCAGATACTTCATCTAACCAAAACAAAAAATTTGACTACAAGGCAGCAGAGAGAGCGCGTGAGTGTATTTTGGCGTATCCACATGAAAACTTAAGTTTGTCAGATTTAGAGAAACATGCTGATCGTGACCGCTGGAGCCTTTCTCGTGATTTCCGATTATTATTTGGAACTAGCCCACACCGTTATATGATCATGCGTCGCTTAGAAACAGTTAAGTTCTACCTTGCTCAAGGGGAGTCTATTGTTAATGCTGCTTTAAATGCAGGCTTTTTTGATCAGAGTCATATGACCAGACATTTTATAAAAACATTTGGTTTAACTCCCACTCAATGGAAAATGATAAATATTAAAAGATAGCCGTTCGATTTGAACGGCTAATTTGTCCTACAGCAGATTTATTCCATTAAGAAAATCTTTGAACATAAAAAGCCCTGATAAAATCAAGAGTATACCCATCAGCTTATTTAGCCGATTAAACCAGATAGGATTAGCAATTTTGTTGCCTAATACTTTTCCAACCAGAGCATAGGTGAATGGTGCGCCAACAGCACCAAGTGAAATCAGTAAAGAAACTATCAAGATCATGATTCCTGTGATTTTGGCTGCAGGGTACATAATTGTCGTAACAGGTAGAATGACGAGAATGGCTTTTGGATTTAATAACTGAATAAATAAGCCATTTAAGAATGTTAGATGGCTTTCTTGCTGTTGAGTTGTTTCTACATTCGCCCTAATCATTTTTATAGCCAAGTAGAATGTATAAATTGCACCCGCTAAAGCAATATAATGAATCAATCCATGTGGAATAACAGCTTCACCTATATAGCCAAACAATACGAATAAGATCAACATGGCGAAACCAATGCCTAGGTAAAATCCTATAGTCTTTTTTAATTGACCTGTAAGGCCAGAATTTAGCCCCATAAAATTTACAGGGCCTGGGCTATACATAACGCTTAATGTATAAAGAAATATTTCCACAGAGTTCACTCAATTAGATAGCAATAAACATCAAAGAGAGAACGGTATCGAGTTATAGGCCTTAAAGATTGTACGTTTGTGCTGAACTAATTAAAAATTTCTATTTAACTTATGTTCACCTAAAGTTCACTTCATAAGTGTATAAAGAAACTATGTATTGTATTTTCAATTGCTTATATAAATATTAGTCTTGGTTTAGAATTTTAAAGTTCATGAACTATGAGAAAAAACTAAGATACGATCAAAATTGTAGAACAACAAAATTATTTATACTAATTTACAAGCCACGCTGTTTAAGCGTGTCATTAAAAAATAAATCTTTTAATCTCTCCACACAATCTCCACACAATCTCCACACAACATCAGCAATTCATAAACACTGCTATTTCAAAATAGTAGTATCTAAAACCCCCCCTCTGAAAAAGCATGTCAACACATTATCATTTAATAGGTTCAATACTTATTACAACTGTACTTTTAATCGGCTGTACACAAGCCAAAGATGCTGAACAGTCCCCAACAGAAATGCCACCAGCGGTTGTCAGTACCATCACGGTATTACCGCATTCCATGAATTTAATTGAAAATCTTCCAGGCCGTGTTGTCGCTTACCGTATTGCTGAAATTCGCCCGCAAGTAGGTGGAATTGTTGATAAAGTACTTTTTAAGCAAGGCTCTTATGTGCAAGCAGGTCAACCGCTTTTTAAATTGAATTCTGAAATATTTCAGGCAGATGTAAAAAGCAATCAAGCCACTTTAAACCGTGCACAAGCTGAGGTGACACGTTTGCAGGTGCTGTTAAAACGCTACACTGAATTAGTAAAAGTAAATGCGGTTAGTCAGCAGGAATACAACAATACCGAAGCAGATTATCAAAAAGCAAAAGCCGATGTGGCGCAAATGCAAGCCATGTTAAGCAGACAACAACTTAATCTTAAATATGCGACTGTTACAGCCCCTATCTCGGGAACGATTGGTGAAATCTTAGTGACTGAGGGTGCATTAGTTGGTCAAGGTGATACTAATGCAATGGCCGTAATACAACAGATTAATAAAGTCTATGTTGATGTAAAGCAATCAATTAGTGATTATGAAAAACTACAGGAAGCTTTACAGCAAGGTGACGTGTCAAATACCAAACATACGGTTGAAATCCTAAATAGTCAGGGTAAACCTTATAACGTTACAGGTGAAATCCTATTTTCGGATACTAAAGTTGATCCTGATACGGGTGATGTCACAATCCGTATTTTAGCCAATAATGAAAATCAAAAACTTTTGCCAGGCATGTATGTTCGAGTCAATATGAGCCGAGCTCAAGTTGAAAATGCGCTCCTAGTTCCAGAACAAGCGATTCAACATGATATTAGTGGTAAAGCCAATGTTACGATTGTTAATCAAAAAGGTTTAGCGCAAAGCAAGCCTGTTCAGCTTGGTCAACGTTATCAAAATAACTATGTGATCAAACAAGGGTTACAAGCAGGTGAGAAAGTCATTGTTGAAGGGGCTGATCGTATACAGCCTGAGCAAAAATTAAAAATTAAGCAGTGGCAACCTACAAATATTAAGGAAAATGGAGGACAGCAATAATGTCCCAATTTTTCATTAGGCGTCCTATTTTTGCATGGGTGATTGCTTTATTTATTATTCTGTTGGGTGTACTAAGCATCCCCAAGTTACCTATTGCACGATTCCCAAGTGTTGCGCCACCACAGATTAGTATTACGGCAATCTATCCAGGTGCTACGCCAAAAACATTGAATGATAGTGTTGTGACCTTGATTGAGCGGGAAATGTCAGGTGTCAAAAACTTACTTTATTACAGTTCAAGTTCAGATAGTTCTGGAACAGCAACAATCACCGCAACATTTAAACCAGGTACAGATGTAGAACTTGCACAAATTGATGTGCAAAACAAAATTAAAGCCATTGAGTCACGCTTACCTCAAACAGTGCGACAACAAGGGCTGATGGTCGATGCTGCGTCGTCTGGTTTTTTAATGATGGTGGGCTTAAGTTCACCGAATGGCAAATATAGTGAAATTGATGTCAGTGACTATATGACTCGCTATGTGATTGAAGAATTAAAGCGGGTTGACGGTGTTGGTAAAGTCCAAAATTTTGGTGCTGAAAAAGCCATGCGGATTTGGGTCGATCCAGATCGTTTGGTTTCTTATGGATTGAGTATTCAAGATGTGAATACAGCCATCCAAAACCAAAACTTGCCGATATCACCAGGTCGTATTGGTGATGTTCCTGCTTTGACGGGGCAACAAATTACTATTCCTTTAACTGCTCAAGGTCAATTAGAAACTGTAGAGCAATTCAAGAAAATTAGTTTACGTGCTCAACAAAATGGCGCCAATGTTCGACTGTCGGATGTCGCTCGTGTCGAAATCGGGGCACAGATGTATAACTTTGCGATTTTAGAAAATGGCAAAGCCTCTACAGCTGTGGCGATACAAATGAGTCCTGGTGCCAACGCTGTCAAGACTGCAGAAGGTGTTAAAGCGAAAATTGAACAGTTAGGTTCAGCACTGCCTGATGGTATGAAATTCTCTATACCTTACGACACTGCACCTTTTGTAAAAATCTCGATTGAAAAAGTAATCATGACATTGCTTGAAGCTATGGCATTAGTTTTTATTGTCATGTTTATCTTTTTACACAATGTTCGATACACCTTAATTCCGGCGATTGTTGCACCGATTGCATTGCTTGGCACATTCTCAGTCATGCTGCTTGCTGGTTTTTCGATTAATGTGCTGACCATGTTCGGTATGGTGCTTGCGATCGGGATTATTGTCGATGATGCGATTGTGGTCATTGAGAATGTTGAACGCATTATGGCGACAGAAGGCTTATCTCCAGTTGAAGCCACATCTAAAGCCATGAAGGAAATTACCAATCCGATTATTGGCATCACCTTAGTGTTAGCCGCTGTATTCTTGCCGATGGCATTGGCGTCAGGCTCAGTGGGGATTATCTATCGTCAGTTCACCATTACCATGTCGGTTTCAATTTTATTCTCAGCTTTCCTTGCACTGACATTAACCCCTGCGTTATGTGCAACGATGTTAAAACCGATTGATCAAGACCATCAGAAAAAGGGTGTTTTTGCATCGTTTGATCGCAGTTTTGAGAAGCTGAACAATCGCTATGAACGCAGTTTATTTAAAGTAATTAAACATAAAACCCTCGCAATGTTATGTTTCTTAGGCATTGTCATTGTGCTGATTTTTAGTTTTAAACACGTTCCGACTGCGTTTATGCCAGAAGAAGATCAGGGGTGGTTTATGACTTCGATTCAACTTCCTGCGGATGCAACTCAAGAACGTACCCGTAAAGTCGTTGCTGAGTTTCAAAATTATTTAGACCAAGAAACGGGGATTAAAGACAATATGGCGGTCTTAGGTTTTGGTTTTAGTGGATCTGGTCAGAATACAGCGATGTATTTTACCAATCTATTGCCATTCGAAGAGCGTACTATTACGGCACAAGAAGTCGTGAATAATGCCAATATAGCGATGGCTGAAAGTTCAGAAGGTCAAACCATGTCTGTGTTACCACCAGCAATTGATGAATTGGGTAACTCATCTGGTTTTTCACTGAGATTATTAGATCGTGGCAATATTGGCATGCCTGCTTTAAGAGAAGCACAAGATCAGCTTTTAGCATTAGCAGCACAAAGTAAAATCGTGGCGGAGGTCTATCCTGAAGGTTTGCCAGATGGCAGTTCTGTACAGCTTAAAATTGATAGAGATAAATTGCAGGCATTAGGTGTTAATTTCAGTGATGTGACCGATATTATTTCAACCTCAATGGGTTCGATGTATATCAATGATTTTCCAAATCATGACCGTATGCAGCAAGTCATTGTGCAACTTGATGCCAAATCACGCATGAGTATTGAAGATATTCTTCAGATTAAGGTGAACAGTCAAAGCGGTAAATTGGTTTCAATGTCTGAAATAATTACTCCAATTTGGCAACATTCCCCACAACAATACAATCGTTACAACGGTCGTCCATCATTGAGTATTTCTGGCAGTCCAGCAGCAGGTATATCTTCAGGACAAGCCATGACTGAGATGGAAAATTTGATTGAACAACTTCCGAAAGGTGTGGGTTATGAGTGGACTGGGATTTCTCTAGAAGAAAAACAGTCGGAATCACAAACCTTGTTTTTATTACTGTTGTCGATGTTAGTCGTTTTCCTTGTCTTGGCAGCGCTTTATGAAAGCTGGTCAATTCCATTCTCTGTGATGCTAGTTGTCCCTCTAGGGTTGATTGGCGCCTTTTTAGCAGTAATGTTACGTGGTATGCCAAATGATATTTTCTTTAAGGTCGGCATGATCACGATTATTGGTCTATCTGCAAAGAATGCTATTTTGATTGTTGAGTTTGCAAAAGCACTAAGAGAAGAAGGAATGGGTTTAGTGGAGGCAACCGTTGCAGCCGCTAAATTGCGCTTACGTCCAATCCTAATGACATCTTTGGCATTTACCTGTGGCGTTATTCCTTTAGTCATTGCCAGTGGCGCTAGTTCTGAAACTCAAAAAGCGATTGGTACAGGCGTCTTTGGCGGCATGATCAGCGCAACAATTCTAGCTGTTATTTTTGTACCGATTTTCTTTATTGTCGTCATGAGCATGGTTGAGAAATTCTCGAAACGTAAAGCGGCACATTAAGCATCAAAACTGAGAATAAAAGCTGTGGGTTAACGAGTTTAGCCCACAACAAATCTTTCATTTACATCTTTATTTCAGAATTGATTTAATAAACCATCAATATAGGTTTAATCATGAAAGCTACCAATCTTGATCCGAAACGCTGGTGGATATTGCTCGCTGTCGTGCTTGCATTTCTGCCGATTGTGATTGATATGACTGTACTGCATGTTGCGGTTCCCTCATTAACCCAATCGCTGAGTGCCACAAGTAACCAAGTCTTATGGATTATTGATATTTATCCATTACTTATGGCTGGACTTTTAGTTCCGATGGGAACTTTGGCTGATCGTGTCGGCAATCGTAAGATTCTGCTGATTGGCTTGGTTATATTTGGAATTGCCTCAGTCCTTGCGGCATTTTCCCAAACGGCTTCTATGCTGATTGCCGCACGTGCTTTATTAGCATTAGGCGGTGCCATGATTATGCCCTGTGTATTGGGTATTATTCGCAGAACCTTCGAAGACAGTCGCGAACGTGCCATTGCGCTGGGTATTTGGGGCACAATCGGATCAGCCGGTGCCGCCATTGGACCGCTCATTGGTGGGGGATTGTTAGAATATTTCTGGTGGGGTTCAGTTTTCCTGATTAACGTCCCAATCATGCTGGTTGTCGCACCAATGTGCTATTTCTTATTGTCCCGAAAAGAAGCTATAACCCCTGGACATTGGGCATTTGGTCAAGCGCTATTGCTGATTGTCGGTTTGATTTCGTTTGTATATGCACTAAAAGCAGGCTTAGGCGGTAAACAGTCGTTGTTGATTGTCTTGCCTTTGGTCGTTTTATCTATCGGCTTATTAACCATATTTGTACGCAAACAGCTGAATTCTCCTCAGCCGATGCTAGATCTTTCGCTATTTTCACGTCCTGCTATTTTAGCCGGCATTATTATGGCAATGGTTGCTGCAGGCGCTTTGGCAGGGGTTGAGTTAACTTTGGCAATGGAGCTGCAATATGTCATTCGTTTAACACCGCTGCAAGCCGGTCTTTTTATGGTTCCGATTATGGTTGCGGCCGCTATTGGCGGGCCTATTGCTGGTTTTTTATCCAATAAATTTGGACTCCGTCTGGTTGCGACCATGTCATTAATATTGGCAGCAATTGCGTTGGTCAGTTTGAGTTATTCAGATTTTCATCATCCGGGAATCATCGTTCCCTTTATTTTAGCTTCGATTGGATTAACACTGAGTATTGGTTTAACAGCTTCATCCATTGCGATCATGGGCTCAGTACCTGCAGAAAAGGGCGGTGCGGCAGGTTCACTTGAAAGTACAGGTTATGAACTGGGTACAGGACTAGGTATTACTTTATTTGGTGTTTTCATGGCCTATATATTTGGCAGTCATCTTCAAGTGCCGTCAGATTTAACTGCTGTTTTAGCAGAAAAAGCCAGACTTTCGATTGGTGATACCTATTTAGTGGCGAGCCAGTTACCCGTTGAACAAGGTACAGCATTGATTAACGCAGGTAAAATTGCCTTCAGTTCAGCTCATGTTAATTTATTATTAACAGCAGGGATTATCATCGGGATACTCTCCATTGTGGTATTTTTTATGCTAGCTAAATATCGAGATGAGAATTCATTGTGATGAAATTTATTTGAGGATCATCAAACAGAATGGTTAAGTTCAGACATCAATTTATCTTAAATTTATGGTTTAAATTAAGCCGTATTAATCTGAACTTAACACATTATAAATGAGTTGATGTCTTACGATTTAGTTGAATAGTAAAACAGCTGCCACCTAAGTTTTTGGATTTAGAATAATAAATATGACCTTGGTGTGCTTCAATAATTGCATCAATCACTGCCAAGCCTAATCCAGTACCGCCATCTAGACATGATCTAGAGTCTTCCAGTCGATAGAAGGGTTTGAACAGGTGTTTAAGATGCGATTCATCAATACCAGGACCTTCATCTTCAAACGTCAATACCCAATGTTCTGCTGTGGTTACAGATGTAATATTTATTTTTCCAGCATTCGAATATCTTAGAAAGTTAGAGAACAATGCAATAAAGACCTGTTCCATCCTTCTTATATCAACGCAAACCAATTTATCCGTCAAATTTAAAACAATAGTTAAACCTTTAACATGAAACCGTTCATTAAACATCTGCAGACATTTTTCAATACTATTTTTTAAATTGGTCTTTTCTAGTTCTAATCGTAATTGTTTATTTTCAATAAGTGTCAGTGTCCGTAAATCTTCCACAAGGTAAGATAAGCCTTCGACTTGGTTCAATAAGCTTAGGTGTAAAGCTTTATCGGCAATAAATATACCATCGACAATACCTTGCAAGCGACCTTGTAATATTGTCACAGGTGTTCGTAATTCATGTGCAATTGCAGCATTCCAAACAGTTGAATTCTTAACTGATACTTCAAGTTGGTTTGCCATTTCATTGAAGTTCTCAATAAGAGACTTGATTTCATGTGGAATATCATGATGTGGCTGTTTAATTCTGAGTGCTAAATTGCCTTGTTGAATTTGTTGAATAACATCTGCTAAATCACTAATTGGCTGTGTATAGCGTTTTCCATATTTAAAGGCGAGGATAGTAGAAAGAAAAAAGCCTGTTAATAGCACTAAAAACAGCCAGATAAAGTCAACGGAGGTAACTGAAAATTCATTTGAATTAATAACTTGTGTATTTAGAAAACCTATTTTTATCGCCCAGCTATAAACAAAATAGCCAATCATGAAAGATAACAGCGTAATGCCTAAATTGAATAGGCTCATCATGATAATAAACTGGAAGTTAATTCCAACAGAATTTTTAAAAAAGTTAAATTTCATGATTTTGATCTAAGCGATACCCCACGCCACGGACATTGATTAATAAGCCATTTACATCATTTTCTTCAAGTTTTTTGCGTAATTTGCTGATATGGCTATCTACAGTGCGATCTAAAGCATCACTTTCAGGCATACAGTTTTGGATCAATTCATTACGTGTAAAGACTTTATTCGGTGTTTTTGCCATCAAAAACAGTATCTTATACTCAGTTAACGTAAGGTTGAGCAACTGATTTCTTTGACCATTTGAAATGTAAACTTGATGATGATCTGGATTAATTTCAATATTTCTATAACGAATAATATTAGTTATTTCCATATTTTGGCTTGTACTTCGTCTAAGTACGGCTTGTATTCGTGCAATCACTTCGTTTGGGTTAAATGGCTTAATAATAAAGTCATCAGCACCCATTTTTAGCCCCATGATCTTATTCACTTGATCATCTAAGGCAGTCAGCATAATGACAGGTAAATGACTTGTTTGACGGATGATTTGTAGAATTTCCCAGCCATTTAGTTTGGGTAATTTAATATCAAGGAGAATCAGGTCGATAGAGTTGGCTTTTAGGCACTCTAAAGCTTGTTGTCCATCCAATGCACGGATGACCTGCATGTTTTCATTTTTTATGTATTTTTCAAGAATGTCACCAATATCATAATCATCTTCTACAACGAGAATGACGCTGTTTTCGAAGCTGTGCTGTAGATTTGGATACATATATTTTATCTTAGATGAAGTAGCTATGCATTTTAACATTTAATTGTGTAATGGAGATGATTAGACGAGCAGTCATTTATATTTGTAATTGAGGGGTGACATATAATAAAATTCGTTGCATATCAGTATTAATGAACAAAATGTCAATTATCATTCATTTAACATAATGGCTGTTATACGAAACAGAGATGTAACTCCAAAATAAAAATGTCCGGTTTCTCCGAGGTAAAATATGACTTTTGAACAAAAATAAGCCATTGTTTATTCTTTTTATTTCCAACAAAATTCCAGAACTCATCTACTTCGAGAGATTCATAATGACTTTGC
>NZ_VPAP01000033.1:0-19421 GCF_013419195.1 Acinetobacter sp. YH12099
TGTCTTAACGAATGCGGATAGAATGCATAAACTTACCTAAAAAATAAAATTCAGTTTTATGATAACTTTACTGTTAAAAGAAGTCTAGACAACCTTGTTTTATGCTTGGATATAAGGCTTATTTTAAAATAATAGTAGTGAAGATTTTCTAAAATTAACATAATACACCTTATACGAAATAAAAATGGGAGCCTTAAGCTCCCATTTTTTAAGTAATTTTTTCAAATAAGGCTTGGGTGAGCATCTAAAATTCGAATCAATGTAGCTGCTGGTCCAGTTGGATAGCGTCGTCCCTGTTCCCAATTTTGCAGGGTACGGGGGCTAATATGTAGACGTGCAGCAAATTCATTTTGGCTCAAGCCAGTTTTTTCACGTACTTCTTTAATATCAGGCAATTCGAGTTCTGTAACTCGGCTTGCTTTAACTTCTTTACGTTTGATAGCTCCAGCTTCTTTGATTGAAGCAACCAAGTCATCAAATAAGTTGTTATCCATGAAATTGCTCCTTCACGAGTTGGTGCAGAATGGCGGTTTCCTTATCTGTTAAATTATCTTTTACTGATTTTGGATAAGCCACTAAGAAAAAGATCTGATCATCCTCGGTGACCCAATAATAAATCACCCGTATCCCACCACTTTTCCCTTTGTTACCTTGAGCACAACGTACTTTGCGAATACCACCGCCATTCTTGATTAGGTCACCTCTATCAGGCTGTACCAAAAGATCTTGCTGAAGTTGACGATATTCCTCATCAGATACAAGGTCTTTAATTTGCTTGGTAAAGATGCTGGTTTCAATAAATAACATGGACTCTTTATACGTCAATGGCGTATTTGAATTTTAGCAGTTTCCATAACAAAAAACGAGAGCTGGTAGATCTCGTTTCGCATAACAGCCATTATGTTAAATTGTAGTAAGAACTTTAATGCGATAGAGCAGAATGTATATGCAAAATAAGCTTGATAACATTATTCAAGAATTAAAAGAACTATCTGGGAATAGTCGTCTAAACATAGAACTACCTGATGATATTTTCATATCTGCTTATGAACGAAAAATAGGTTTTATTTTTTGGCTCATCTCGTTGTGACTTCAATAAAAAGCAAAAGCATGATGAATTCGCTTCGCTCATAAAGCTTTTTACTCGCTTTGCTCGGTCTGGGTGCATAAGACTACATAAAAATGTAGATTTTCTAGAGTTCAAAGCACTTAAAAGCGGTTTTGCAGGGAGTCTAGGCGCAACTTTTCAGTGTGACGCTCGTAGACACTCGCTCTATATCTACCGGAAGGACTCAAATTGCACGCATACAGATAAAAATGAGCCTTATCTCTTTCAACACTTCACATCAGAATCTCAGAAACATACCAGCTCACTCGCTACTTTCTGTTCTTGAACACGCCTGAAAAATTTATTCATTTATTAGTATCAGAAAAAAAATTCAAAAACACCACTATCGGGGATTCGTTTTTTTTATTTCTGCTAACGTCAGGTGAATCAGTATTGGAACGCAAGGATACATAGAGACCCCTTTTTTCGCTTCGCTCAAAAATTGGTTCTATGACCTTGTTCAGGGAGACCCCGAAACCCCCCGACCGCCAAGACAAGCTTGGCGGTAAAAAGCAAAAGCAGCATGAGTCGAAAATGAAAACGAGAAACAAAGTTTACAAGGTGAGAATGTCAGATACCGAGCTTCAAAAACTAAGAGATGGGAATGTTGAAAATATCGCTAGATTCTTACGTGAGTCAGCTATGGCAGCAGTAGGCGGGAGAGAACAAAAGCATGTTTATACAAAACTTGATCGAGAGTTTTTACTCGAACTTTCAAGAATTGGTAACAACATTAATCAGGTCGCAAAAGCTTTAAATACTGATATTGCTAAAGGTGAGCCGTTTGATGCTGTGAGACTGTTTCACCTGTTGATTGCTATCAATGAAAACCTTGAAGCACTGAGACGAGACTTAAAATGATTGTCGAATTTTTCAGATATGGCGCTGGACTTTCAAAAGGGCCGCTTGATTACTTTCTTGGGAAAAAGCGCGACCGTGAGCATGCAAAAATTTTAAGTGGTAATGAGCAAGAAGTTGCAGGACTTATAGACAGTTCGCCTTTTGCAAAAAAATATACGTCCGGATGCCTGAGTTTTTACGAGAGCGATTTATCAGATGAAGCCAAGCGCAAAATCATGGCCGATTTTGAGCACTGTCTTTTTCCAGGTATGAGTTCAGATCAGTATCGAGTGCTTTGGATTGAGCATCGGGACAAGATAAACGAGGAAACAGGGGAGCGCAGGCTTGAGTTAAATTTCTTGATTCCAAACACTGAAATCCTGACAGGAAACCGGCTACAGCCCTTCTATCATGAGGCCGATATGCCGAGAGTTGATCTGTTTAAGAAGATTATTAACTTTGAGCATCAGTTACATGACCCAGACGATCCGATGTTTCGCCAAGACATCAAAACTAAGAAAAGCCTGCCTAAAAATACCGCAGACATCAAAAGAGTTTTAGATGTAGCAGCAAAAAAACAAATTGAAGAAGGCTTTATTACTGACCGTGAGAGCATGAAACAGTGGCTTATTGATCTTGGGTTAGATGTCACTAAAGAAACAGCAAAAGCCATTTCCATTAGAAATCCTTATGGCGATGAAAACTCACGCCCTATTCGCTTAGAAGGTGCTATTTATGAGCAGAATTTCAGATTTGGAGCAGAGGGCGATAGCCTTACAGCAGAAGCGTCAGAACGATACAGAAGAGAAGCTCGAAAGCGTTATAGAGAAAATCTTCAGCGATACGCAGAACAAATTGACGGCAAGATCCGAGAATTTCAGCAGAAGTATCAGCAAAGAGACGCTGAGCTTGAGAAAGCAGGACATGCAAGCCACGAAAGAGCTAAAGACCCAAATCTTGACCAACAAGGAGGCGTTGAAAAATCAGCAGAGCGAAGCCACGAGCGAGATTATCGAGCAGATTACAACAGACAAGAAGACGTTGCAGAAAGCACATACAGAAGCAATCACCGAAATTCAGGCAGCCTGCCAGAAGCAAGTCGAGAGCTTAGAGGAGATCTTGCAAGAGTCGAACCGCTTACAAGAAGATATAGTGCGCCAAGCGACTTTGAAAAAAGCCCTTATTACGTCAGTTTGGCCGTTGATTATTCTAGTTGGCGTTTTAGTTATGAGCAGTATAGCAACAGGACTTTATCTAAATTACCAAAAAAATCAGTTAAGCCGAATGAACCAGCAAATCGAGGATTTACGAGTGAGGGGAGCAACCTTGAATCTTTTGACTTGCGACAAACAATTGTGCGTACAGATAGACCCGAAAGCTCCGCATTACGAGGGCAATTATCGGGTAATAGTGGAGAAATAGAAGTAAATGAGCAGTCTAGAAGCCCAGCTATTGGGGATTATCGAAGAACAACAACAGCAATTGAAGCAGCAACAGCAGCAGCAAGAGAAGGCCTTGAAGCAGCTGGAAGAGCAGCAGAAAGCACTAGGATTGCACGAGAAAGCCTTGCAGCAACTAGAAGATTACACAGCGATCTTACTCAAAAAGAGCGAGGAAGAAGTGCAGATCGTCAAACGCTATCAGGAAATAGTGAAAAAACTCTCAGAGCAGACAGTCTCAGAGCATTTTTCAGAGGCTTTACAGAACGAATTGGCGACCGTTTTAAAGACGCATGTGACGAAATTGGTGAGTTCTTTAGACGTACAAGAAGAATTGAGAAGCTTGTTAAGGGAGATTTTGCCGAGCCTGGTGCAAGCAGAAATAGAGAAGCAAACGAAGCCACTGGCGAACCAAATCAGCGAGAGAATGAACTCAGTCGAGCAGTATCAACAAAAGTTAGCGGATTTAATCCAGGATATATCTTCAAGGCTCTAGATGAGTTAGATAAGCGCAAAGAGCTACAAGCAAAGCAACGGGCTGCTGAGCGCAGTTCAGGACTGGATTGTGAAATGTAAAGAGGGATTAATGAAATGAAAGATTTGAATATAAATTTGATGAAAGCCAATATCAGGAAACACATTTTGAAAGGCAGAGGTATTGAGTTCTTTAATATGCAGTTCAACGACTGTAATCAGGTTCTCAAATCCCTCAGTTTCCCCGGTATTCATCCGAGCCAACTCTGTCGAGTAGCTCGGATTATGATGCCTACTTTTAAAGAGGAACCCCCCACGATCAGTAAGTAGTTCTAGGGAGCTTATGACGATGTGGGGTGGACTGAGTCCGTTTTACCCAATCTTCCGGATATTCTTGACTGTAAGAATCATAGTAATGACCTGACCAATATTCCTGATTGTCTTCTTGGTATTCGTGATCTTGAGAAAAGTTGTGGGTGCTTTGTTGCGCTACAGCATGTTGCTGAAGTGTCTTTTCAGCTGTTTTTTCCGCCTGATCTAAAGTCATGAAAATATCGAGCAAGGCTTGGCGTTGTTGATGATTCAGAAGTTTAGCGCTTTCGACAATCAGTTGTTTAGCGAGGTTTTTTGGGATGCATGGGTTTGCATCATTGAATTTAATATGCATAGCAGTTTCCTAGATAAGAGTTTAATTATCTCCATCACTTCTCACGGCAATGGAGGCAACTTAACAGGGGTGAGAATACTGAATCTAGGATCAGCCAGCACGAAGCTGCCCTGCTAAGCTACCATAGGGACTGCTTAACAGTAGGCAAAAAAATAGCCGCAAGTGCGACATTTAATTGCACCTAGATTTTATCAGGTTCTCACGCCTGGACACAGATTTTGCTGCGTTAAAATAAGATTATCCAGTAAAAAGCAGGGCGTCAAGGTCCTAATCAGTAGTTCTTATAAAAACTGAAAAAATCTAACTAAAAGGTGTCTATAAAATCGTTGGCTATTCAGTGGCTTACATCTGAATTTCGTATAAGAGATTTTATGTTAAATGGGGAAATACATTTCCCCATACTTTCGACTTTATACAATATAGTCTTTCAATTTACGTGCTATAGCATATGCAAGTAAAGGTGGAACAGCATTCCCTACTTGAAGCATTTGATTAGACTTTGGACCTGAAAATATAAAATGATCAGGGAATGATTGGATTCTAGCAGCCTCTCGAACAGTTAAGCACCGATCTTGTTTTGGAAGGGTAAATTGTCCTGAAGAGGGGGTATCAAATCGAGTTGTAATCGTTCTTGCTATCCCATCACTTCTTAGTCGTGTCCATGTGCCACTGTAGATTGATTTAGTGAGATGTTCCTCTGGTAAGCTTTCTTTACCACCACCTTCATGGGGAATCATCTTAAGACGATCAAGAACTATTTTTGAGTGATTGGTTGCCTGATGATTTTTAACGGTGATAGATTTTTTTCTCAAATATGACTGATATTCTGTCTTAGGAGGAGATATGTAATCGTATATATCTTTTCCTTCTCCAGCTTCAAGACTAGGTAAATCAGAAAAAATTTCATCTAGTTTTGGCGGCTCTTTATAATCTAATTTAGAAAAATCAAAAACTTGATTTTCCTTAATACCAACAATAAAAGCTCTTTTTCTCTGTTGAGGCACACCAAAATCAGATGCATCTAAAATTTTTGCGTTAATGGTATATCCCATTTTCTCGCAATCTTCTTTAATTAAATTAAAGAAGTAACTATCACTAGTTGTAAGTAGATTGGGTACGTTCTCGATTACAAAAGCCTTTGGTTGAACAAATGCAACAACATCTAGAAAATACTTAAATAGATAGTTTCTTTCATCATCTAGACTGAGACGCTTTCCCTTTTGAGAAAAACCTTGGCATGGTGGGCCACCAAAAATAACATCAACTTTTTCTACCATTTCCTTAAAAACTTCATGAATTTTTAAGTTAGTAACATCTTCGTTTAAAACTTTCGAATGTGGAAAGTTGATTTGATATGTCTTTGCAATATTTGGCTCTTTTTCTACGGCTAATAGGCTTTTAAATCCAGCCATTTCAAATCCGTAGGACATACCACCAACGCCAGAAAATAAATCAATTGTTTGCAAAATCATACATCCTTAACTCGATTACAAGCTGAGTCAAAATATTCAGAATTTAATTCGGTACCAAAGAAACGTCGCCCACACTTTTTAGATACAACCGCTGTTGTTCCACTTCCCATGAATGGATCAATGATCAAATCATTTGGGTTAGATAAAACTTCTACGAAATGTTGGATAAGTTTTTCTGGTTTCTGAGTAGGATGTTTTCCAAATTTCTTTTCAGATTTTGGTGTAAGGCCAGTTTCAATAAAATCGTGTAATAATTTGCCATTATTGTTAAAAGTCCCAGAAGGGCCTTTTTTTATTAAGTAAACCCAAGCTTCTGTTGAGTTAACAAAAGTTAAGTTCATATTTCTAGGCATTGGGTTCGTCTTATGCCAGATACCAGTAGTCTTGTAATAGAAACCAGCTTTTTGCGCAATTTCTATGATGCTTTCAACTTTAATAATAGACATGAAGATAATAACAGCTCCATTCGGAGCTAGCTTTGAATAAGTTAATTGAAGAAAACTTAGCATTTGGACATACCAATCTTCATATGCCAAATCATCCCAACCACTAGCTACAAAATGATTTTCTCTTAATCGAAATACTCCTGTATTCCGACCCTTCATGAAATTTCCCAAATTGTATGGTGGATCTGTTAGGCACAAATGAACTGATTCATCTTTGAGTAACTTTAGTCCTGCTAAGCAGTCTATGTTAAGGAGTACAGACGAGGGGTCTCTATATTGCTGTTCATCTAAGCTAACATCATGATTTAGATGGTTTTCATTTAAGGAAGAATTCATCAGACAGCAAAATATTCAATTTAATTGTTGTATGATAACAACATTATAGAATCTTGTACTTTCTTGGCGTCCTTAATTGACGCTTTGTAGAGCTAAGTAATAAAACATAATTTTTAAGGAATGATTTGTGATTGAAAGCGTATCCCCAAGATTAGGAATAAAATCTTCTCTTCCAGATCATTTACAAGCTTTTGTGACAGCTTATCTTATATGGAAAACAAATGATAAACCTGTAGTCATCGAGTATTCTGAAGAGTATGTCGATGCCGGGATAACAAAGATAAAATTCAAAGATAGCATAGTTCGTGCATTTACTAATTTAATGAGTGGAAACTCTTCTTATTCAATTGATATTTTTGATAAAAATCAATTATTAACTGCACAAACAGAACATCTACAAGTGGGACTATTAAATTGTTATAAAACAGCCTATATAACCCTTATTAACAGTGGTTCCAGTTCCGCTGAGCGTTCAGGACAAAATAGATACGCAAAGAAATTAGAATATACCTCCTTTATTGATCTTTTTGATTGTTTTGTTGAACATAACTTAAACCAATACATTGACTTTTTTATTCTTATTTTAAGAAAAGATGATGCATTTTTAGCACATTCTCTATTTAAACCATTTTCAGGTTTTATTAGTTTTTTAGTTGAACAAACACAATATAAATTAGAGGATGGAACGGTAGAAGATAGACTCTATAAAAAGATTGAAAGAGGTATCGACTTCTTTAGTAATGGCCCATCTCGAATATTGAAACCTTTTACCATAAAGGGACTTTATGATTTATCCCCTAAATTACCAATTCCTCCGTTGTCTTCTAATGAGTTCAATAATAAGAAAAATCGAATAGATAACTTATTTAATATTCTTCGGGTTCAATATGAACAAAATAAGACTGAGACTGAGACTGAGACTGAGACTGAGACTGAGACTGAGACTGGTAGCCCAAGTTGTATCAAGGGGTATAACAAAATTATTTATGGTGCTCCAGGAGCAGGAAAAAGTGCATCAGTTAGTAAAATAGTTGGTGAAAACTATATTCGGACAGTTTTTCATCCTGAAACTCAATATTCAGATTTCATAGGTTGTTTAAAGCCACATAAAGACTCTACTGGAATCACTTATAGCTTCCGAAAAGGGCCTTTTATTCAGATACTTGAAAAAGCTCTTTTAGATAAGGACAATCATTATTTTTTAGTTATTGAAGAACTAAATCGAGCAAATACTGCTGCAGTATTTGGAGAGATTTTCCAGCTCCTAGATAGAGATGATGAAGGAAAAAGTGAATATCCAATTCTGATACAAGATGAAGACTTATATGATGCTTTAGCAGTTACTTTAGGTTTAAGTCATGAATTTATTGTAAAACGTCAATTGATGATACCGAGTAACTTATCAATTATTGCAACCATGAACAGTAGTGATCAGGCTGTTTTTCCATTAGATACTGCATTTAAAAGACGTTGGATTTTTGAATACCTACCAATAGATTTTACAAATTGTGCAACAGGCAAAGTTCCAATTCATCATACAGTTTTACCAAATGTAGAATGGAAAACACTAGCCCAAACTATTAATACTGTTTTAGTTCAACTAAAGGTTGTAGAAGATAATCTTATTGGTCCGTGGTTTATTAAAGATAGTGATCTAGTTGAAGATCAAGCTGAACAGACTTTCATTGGCAAAATTTGTTCATACTTATGGGATGATGCCCTTAAGTATAAGAATAAAGATGAAATTTTTAGAAGTGATATTCATGGGTATGGTGAGCTATATCAACGGTATTCTGATCAGAAGCCAATATTCTCAGATAAATTTATGGAGATATTACAAACAACACAAGATGTAGATACTGATACCTCTAATAAGACAGAAGCAGAGTGATGGAATATCAGTTTTTTGAAGATAAACAATTTATCGATTCAAAAAAAATCCCTGATTATGTAATTGATAAATTGGTATCAGTTGGCGGTCTTGATGTAGTTGATCAGGGACGAAAAATTAAATTTTGTGGGGTCATTATCTCTGAGGGTTGTACATACTGCTTTGCTCCTTCTAGATCAGACTCTAAAAAAATTGAATCTATAGGAAATTTAATTAGGGTAATTCATGCTTATAAAGACTCTATTGATTCTAGTTTGTTAGCATTTGATGAAGATGAACAAGGTAAGGTTATTGAAGAAATTTCCTTAACAGACATTTTTGAAATTATAGATCTATATTTCAGTGTGGGGATCTTAAGATCTAAGACACATACTTATAGTGAAAAGGGACGAACGAATTGGTCTAAAACAGTGAATAGAGAGTTTCCTGTATTCACTAGTGATAATGTCCCAATTTACTTTGACCTTCATAAATATCCAGTTTCCATTTACCAAGATGATTTAATTTCCAGTATTCATTGTGAAATTATTTTAGATATTTTGAAAAAGTTTCACTGGCTAGATGAAAGATTTAACTTTGTATCTAAAGATCAGTTAAGTGAAAAGAAATTAATTAACGAACTGGATGTTAATCAAAAAATTTCTCTGCTAAATCAAAGGTTACATTCAACCTTTGTTTCCTTAGAAATTAGAACTCTGCAATTATTGATCAGATATTTAGAGAAGGTTCATGAAAGTGGATCCAAGAATATCGTAATTGGAATTCGGAAATTTCATTACGTTTGGGAGTTCTTACTTAGAAATATTTTCCATGATGTTGATCTTAAAATAAATTCGCTATTACCAATACCCCAGTATATATTTACTGATGGATCCAAGCCTGCTCAAAACTCATCTCAAAAAGGTATGCGCTTAGATGTATTTATTAAAAACAAAAATTCTTGTTGGGTCATAGATAGTAAATACTATACTGCTACAGGAGCCCATGATGCTCCGGGATGGTCTGATCTAGTTAAACAGTTTTTCTATGTCAAGGCTGTTAAATTGATTTACCCTGAGCTTAAATCGATTAAAAATATTTTCATTTTTCCAGGGATAACCAAACCATTATCGACTATTAAAATGGTTTATCGTGAAGAATCTAAAGATGAAACAAAATTAGCGAAACTAGCGGAAGATTTTATTCCTATTGAATGCTTATATTTGGATCCGAATGATGTTATGAAGAGCTACTTAAAGTCTAAAAAAATTCATATTACAGATTATATTTAATTGGTAAGTTTTCCTACAATTAACATAATACGAATTATGCGAATCAAATTTTGGTAATAAAAAACCCCGACATCCTGTCGGGGTTTTTCGTGTTTGGTTGCAAGGTATAACTCCTGTCGTACCTAACCATCCTTGTGCTGATCTTTCTTATTCTTGTTGTTTGGAGCTTCCTGCTCTCTATGACTTCATCATAAGAAATAACGCTTTGATCAGCTAGAAGCAGATTCCTTAAATTACTGTACGTCAAAGCGTACAAAACTGGCTTAAAAATAGCCTCAGATTTATCCGCAGAAATTGTGGATTTTTTTCAGGCTGAAAGCCTTATAGAATGTATGTGATTTTTGGTTTTGAGTGTTTTTTAAGCAAAAATGTTGGCAAAAAATATCAAAACTGCTCATAAAAAAGCCGACTTGTTTCAAAATCGGCTTTTTATGGATTTTAGGGTTTGGTGTAAAATTTTAAGTCTTTGATATTTATATTAATATACAAGTGTATTGCGTATAACCACCATTATGTTAAATGGGGGTATATTTATGCCTCATTAAACTTATATCCACACTTTAGACACGCATAGTTATTGAGGATATGCTGATCAATAGCACGCCCTGTAACAGCACCTGCTGTAGCTCCAGCTGTGCCACCAATAAGTGCTCCAGTAATTGCCCCTGCTACAGTTCCGACAGCAGCACCAGTAACTATGCCAATGGGACCAGCAACGGCTCCTAGTATAGCTCCAGCTTTCCCACCAGCTGCACCACCACCTAATGCAGCAGCAGCACCGCCAGCTGCACCTGCTGCACCACCTACGGTAGCGCCAGCACGTTTTCCATAATTAAGCTTATCGATATTAGTTGAGTTACATTTTGGACAAGTTGTCATATTAATCCCCATATTCAATGTTTTCTGAAGTTTTTATAAAATTAACATAATACACCTTATACGAAACGCTTTGTAAAAACCATTTTAAAACAATGCCTTATGCCTGTAAAAACAGCCTAAGCACGCTCTCTTAGGCTGTTTTATCAATCTTTCATGTTCCACGATCGATAAGTAAGCAATATTTCAAAAGGTTTATTTAATAAAAATTTAAAGCATTAACTTATGTAGATTAAGTAACTTACGTAAGTTACTTAATTTTATCTAATACGATTTTTTGCAGTTCTTCAGCAGATAGTTTTTCTAGTTGACTAATAGCAGCTTTTAAAATGATAGAACGATTGGCCTTAGCAACTCTACAATTTACCAAAAGAGTATCTATTTGATGATTGACATCTTCAGTTAAAGAGAAGGTGTATCTTTTATAAGTTTGCTGTGTTGGCTCTATTTTCTTAACACGTTTGGTTGCACCCTGAATAAAGTCCTCGATTTTTTCTTCGTTTAAACTTTGCTCAGATTTTTTTAAGCCTTTAAGTGCCATTAAAGATCTCCTAAAAACTCTTTAGCAATTTGTTCAATTTCTTGTTTAGCTTTTTCATCAGATGACATTTCAAAGACAGATAATCCATTTTCATCAGCATCATCATAGATATTTCGATTACACGTAAAATTGTTAAGTGGAATCAAATCAAAAGATTCACATGCTTCTTTAGCGTCTAATATTCTTTGAAACTGACTTGGTAAAGTTGGACATTGAGTAATAACTGCTCGAGTATAAAGCTCTGGATTTACAGCTTTGGCTAATCGGATCAACTTTTCAACATGAACCAATGTTTTTAGATCACGTCTTTTAGGACGAAATGGCAATAACATATGAGTTGCAATAGTCATTGCTGAACGTAAAGCCTCAGAATCTTGACCACCTGCATCGATAATAATGTCTTGATAGCGTTTAGACAGGTCTAATAATATTTGACGGATATTCCCAGCAGCTTGTACTGAAGGAATACTTTCTACTTTATTGTTGTCATCACGTTCTTTAATCCAATCAGTAGTAGTACCTTGTGGATCAGCATCTAATAATAAAATATCTCTCTTTTTCGCTTGTAAATACACAGCTAAATTTTGGGCGAGGCAACTTTTACCGGACCCTCCTTTTTCACCACCAACTAAAATTATCATCTTGATTATTTAACTTACGTAACTTATTTAAAATTCATTATATAAAGTTTTCTATTTAGATCAATAGTTTATAAATAATAAGATTATTTAACTTACGCAACTTACGTAACTATCTTGATAATTTATTATTTTATATAGTTTTATTGATTGAAATTTTATGTTGATTAGTTATATTCTTACAAAAGAAAGCCCCGATGATTTTCAAACTTGGCGGAATGGAATCAATCGAGGCTCGTATCTTTAACAACAATAAGGAGATGAATCCGTCTTGTGTTTGTTATAATCATATACCACAAATTTAGTATATGCAAAGAACAAAAGGCGGTTTACTAAAGAGTAAACCCATGAATTATACAAAAAGTCACTCGACACTGACTAAATTTAGAACGGAATTGGGGACACAGCAGCAACTCGATCTATTCGAGAGTCTACCAAATAAACCATATTGCATGGATGAGAAGCCTGGCTACATGCTCATCCGTACTAAATCCATCGCGGTTAAAAAGCCCTACATTCAGATAAATCCTCCCCTGACCACAATTTACTTTATCTTCGATGATGACAAAGAAGATGCTGCTTTATCGTGGTTTGATGCAGGTTTGCCACAGCCCTTTTGGACAACACAGAACGCTGAGAATGGGCATTGTCACCACTGCTACAAGCTTGAAATACCACTTTGCACAAGCGAGTTTGCGAGTGTAAAAGCAATCAAATATGCACAGGCGGTGTACTACGCTTATGCACTCAAATTAGGTGCTGACATTGGCTACTCACAACTGATCACCAAGAACCCGTTGCACCCACAATGGCGGACAACCTATTGGACAAAACAAGCGTACTCACTTGACTACCTTGCGGACTTTGTAGACCTGCCGAAGAAACTACCGAAAAAGCTCGAAGTTGTCGGCTTGGGACGTAACGTTACAATGTTCGAGAAAGGCCGTCATTGGGCGTATAAGGCGATTAGGGATTACATGCACCACAACTCTAGCCATGAGTGGGAAAGAGCCGTCAGATCGCAAATAGAAGCGATTAACAGCGGTTTTGAGCAGCCATTACCCTACAGTGAGGTAAAAGCTACGGCCAAGAGCATTGCTAAGTGGGTTTGGCAGCGGTTTAGCTATGGTGAGTTCAGAGAGATACAGGCAAAGCGTGGTGCAAAAGGTGGTGCTAAGTCTAAGCGTGGTTCTAAGGCTGATTCAGAGCGCTCTATGAAACCTTGGGAAGCATTAGGGGTTAGCCGTGCGACTTATTATCGGCATAAGAAAAATGAGACCAAATAAGCCTTATCAGATAACAGCCTTTTTAAGGGCTGTTATGGTTCTTAGATTTATAAAAATATTGTTTACAGCAAAGCTTGAACCTGAATTAGACTGTTTTACATCTTTGTCCAGGATCCATCCAAAATCTCTGTATATTGATGGCAAGTTGAATTATAACCTTTACCGTTCTTAAGAAGTTAAGATCACTTTAAAAACAGTTTGGCAACGATTCAATTGGAGCTGAATGTATCGCGTAAATTGGTAATTGATTGGTACAAGTGAGCCTTATCAGATAACAGCCTTCCTTTAAGTTTCAAATGGATCTTTTTATGTCTAATGCTCGGATTAAGAATGCTTTTGACGAAGCTATTTTTTTAATGGATCAAAGTATAGCTTATTTTGAAAGCGCCAAAGTCTTAGTTGATAGCCCAAGTGAATATACTTCTATGCCTATCATTACTTTGCAATCTTTTAGTCTTGAGTGTTCCCTCAAGTCATTGTTACTTTTAACTTGTGGTAAATATCCATCAAGTCATGATGTCTTGGATCTTTTCGAACGTTTACCAGAAGATGAGAAAAAAGCTTTGTTAGGAGAGTTTCTAGATCTTACTGAGGTAGATTTAAAAAATGCTCTAACTGAGATTCGAAGAGATTTCATTGGGTCACGTTATTACTTTGAAGATTTTAGAAAGTCTTATGTTGGTAGAGCATTTTCTACAGGTTATTTAGAAGCTGTGGCAAATTTTTTTATTGATTACATTAAGGATAATGGTGATTCTATTTATCAACAATATGGTTCTGGCAGTAGCGTTACATGTAGTCCTCATGTAATGTTGTCTACTAAACTAGAACGATAAAAATTATGAAAGCACTCTCGGTAATAGAACTTGCTAAACTTTATGGTCTAAACCGCCAAAGCATCTACAAGCGTATAAATAAAGGCGATATAAGTAAAAACAGTGATGGAAAAATTGACCTTGCGGAAGCAATACGTGTCTTTGGTGAACCGTCACAACGAAAAACTGAAAACGTCACGCTACAGTCACAGGCGACACAAAAGTCGGCAGAACTAGACATCATGCGACAGCAGGTAGACATGCTTCAAAAACAGCTTGAGCTGGCACAAGAGCGTGAAAAATTTCAACGTGAACAATTACAGGCTAAAGACGAGCAGATCGAATCCTTACAGCGATTACTTGGTGCACCTAAACTACAGCCACAAACTGAACAGGTACAGGAGCCGACACCTGAGCCAATTCAACCGACACCGCAACCAATGCCTGAACCTAAGCCGATCATTCAGGAATCACAACCTGAACCACAGAAACGCCGTGGCTTATTTGGTCGTGTTATACGTGCGGTACTTGATTAATTTTGAAAGTAATACGTATAGAAGGGATGAGAAACTGATGAGAAAAATTCAAGTAGCTGTAGTGTTAAGTTTTTTGAGCATGGGGTGTTTTGGGAATACAGTCTTGCTCGATGAATATAATAAGGAAGTAGAGCCTCACTATAAAAGATTAAAGAATGCATCCATGGTTCTCCATGAATTGCGTGAAAAAAAGTTGAATGAGGGAGCGATCACCTCTCAAGAATATAAACAAGCCTTTTTTTTAAACTGCAGCTCTCTCGGCTACCTAAATAAAATAAAAACTATTAGTGAGAAACCTAAATATAGAAATCTTGATAAAGCCAAAAGGTTAAAAAGCATGGTAGTCAAAACCAAAGAAGTGATGGGCGTAACTGAAAAGGATTGCAGTCAAGAAGGCATATATGTGCCTTTGAAGTAGGGGTAGTAGCCTAAGCGCCGTGGTTTGTTTGGTTATTTAATGCGTGCAGTACTTGATTGATATAAAAAAGAAAATTTAAAAGTCATCCGTTTAAAGGAGGGGGGGAGCCCTTTCGTAGCTAAAATCGGTTTTGATAGTTTTATTGTCAAAACGACTTTGAGTGTCGATGAAACGTTGTATAGGAAGCTCGCTGTGAAGGCGGGCTTTTTTTATGGAAGAAATTCCACATCCCTTTGGGAAAGTATCCCTGCCCTGTAGGGTGGGCGATATTACACAGAAAACAGCAATTAGGTCGGTGACTAAATACTTAGACAGAAGATTAAGTGTTAGAGAGGATGAGAAAAATGAAATTGTCGAAGAATGTTTGGAAAGTTGTTTTTGCTTTACTTGTCGTGATGTTTCTTACGTTTGGGTGTGATACCTACGTGGAAGCACAAGGACAAGGTTGGTCATTTGAAGCTGGGGCATCAGCCAAAGCTGAAATGACACGAAAATAAGAATCTAAGCTGTGCGTACGTGAATGGAAGCGAATAACACCCCTGCAAGTTTTCTTCCATTCACGTACGTGGCTTGGATTGGTATATGCCATTGATCCTTTTTGCGGTTCAGGTGGCATTTTCATTACGAATAAAACCTATCATTGAACTATACCTGAATGATAGCGAGCCAAATCGCATACAATATCTATCATTAGACTTAATGCAATAATTAAATGATAGTATTATCATTAATCTAATAGAATTAAGATTAAATGATAGAAATGAATACACGTATTTATCTACGAGCTTCAACTAAAGATCAAGATGCAGAAAGGGCTTTGCAGATTCTTCAGGATCTAAACCAAAACTTGAATTTGGGTGAAACCATTGTGTACGTGGAAAACTATAGTGGTACGAAGTTAGACCGACCTGAATTGAATAAGCTACTGTCAGAAGCAAATCAAGGTGACACATTGTTAGTTGAAAGTATTGACCGCTTATCACGCCTAACCCAACGAGATTTTCAAGAGCTGAAGCGCAGGATCCAGGAGAAGGGACTTCGTTTAGTCGTAGCAGATCTTCCTACTACCTACCAAATGATTCAAACCAGTGACAGCATTACTCATTCAATCTTGGAACTCATCAACAATATGTTGATTGATCTTCTGGCAACAATGGCCCGCCTAGACAATGAGAAACGTATAGAACGTATTAAGCAGGGCCTGGCACGTTCGGGTTACAAACCAACAGGCAAGAAGGCAAATGAGGCTAAACATAAACGAATAAAAGAATTGCTAGTAGTTGGCAATATGACTAAGGAAGAAATTGCCAAAGCAGTGAATTGTGGAGTTGCAACTGTCTATCGAGTTGCTAAAGTTATCTAAAAGAGGCTTATCTCAACGCGCCCCCAATGGGGCACCGCTGCATTCAGGTTTACTTCACATAAGAAATTTTATGTTAAATGATTGTTAGAAATGCCCCTTGATCGAGGCATTTTCTATAAAGAATACTAAAAACTAATTAAAGCCAACCAAGTTTCAAAACAAGGCAGTTCTCAGCAATCATATTTTTAAATTATATAACTCCCAACTGAGCTTTTGCTCCAACGATAAGGCTTTCATTTTGAGTTTCTAAGGCAAATAAACCATACATCAAAGGAGAGGCCGCTGCTCTTTCTAAAGTCTGTTCATATAGTTTATTCCAAACTTTACCCCCTAGTTTTTCATACTCGATGATTAGAGTTTTGAGGCTTTCTTCTCCAAACAAAGTTACATGCCCAGCAAAATCAATCGCTGGGTCATCTATATGGGCTGTTGACCAATCAATAACGCCTGAAACAGCTCCATCCTTTGAAGCTAGTACATGCCCAGCATATAAATCGCCATGTATAAATTGGGTGAAATCTGCCCATAGAACATCATTATCCAACCATTTTCTGTAGCGGGTTTCCAATTGCTCACTTATACCAATTTCAGATTTTACTAACTGCAAATTGTTTGCTATTTCAGGTCTTAAATCTGAAGGTTTCATAATTTTCAAATCATTTTCCCGAACTTCTTTTTCAGGAATACTATGGATTTCAAATAAGGTTTTTGCCAAAGATGTTATGTATTTCGGGCTATCTTTGTCCATATTCCAAATTATTTCATAGGTTTCAGCATCCAAATTTAAAACAGGATTATCTTTAAGTATGGGATAAGCCACTAATTCTGTAGATGAAATTCTCCAATCAGGAACCTCTACAGAAAGATGTTTTTTTACCAATTCTAAAATGCGTTTTTCTTTCTTGATTTGTTCCCTCATGCCATCACGACGAGGAATACGCAGCAACCATTGTTGCCCCTTTGTATCAAGAGCAAAAACGACCTTAAAATCAATGCCCATTTCATTGAAATTCATTTTGTCCGTAAGCAACAAGCCGTGTGCTTCAGCAAGTGATTGAATATCTTGAATTGTCATTTTTAATTTCCTTTAAAGAGTTCAATAATTAATGTTCGGATTAGATTGGCTATCATTAACAATCTCTCTCAAAAGTCTTGATGATTTTGTGGTCTTTGATCTCGTAGATAATGTCAGCAATATTATCGACCAATTGCTTGTCATGAGATACGAAGATAATAGTTCCTGCATAGGACTTCATCATTGTTTCTAATGCGGCAATACTTTTTAGGTCAAGATAGTTTCCTGGTTCATCCATAAGCAAAATATTATATTTTCCTAAAAGCATTTTGGATAAAAGCAGTTTGATGATTTCACCTCCCGATAAGTCGGATAAGTTTTTTTGAATATCATTCGCTCCGATCCCCATTGAAGCCAATACTGCACGAATTTCCGCAACTGTGTACTCGCACTCTTCCTGCATAAAGGAGAGCACAGATTTATGCGTGTTAAATTTATATCCTGTTTGTGTAAAGTAGCCAATTTCAGCTTTTGGAGATATGGTTAATCCATCAGCACGTTCTGATATCATTTTTAACAAGGACGTTTTCCCTGTTCCATTCGATCCAGTTATAGCGACTTTAGCGCCAAGCGGTATTATAAAGTTAGCGTCATCAAAGATAGTACGGCTACCAAATTTTAAGCTCAGACCATCTGCCGTAATCGGGAACTTATTGTGCAGTTCTAGGGCTGAACTTTGACGAAAACGAATAGAACGCAAATGCTCTGGTGCTTGAATATCTTCTAATGCAGCCAAACGCTTTTCCATACTCTTAGCTGCCTGATACAGTTTTCTTTGCTTGGTGCCAGTCATTTTTGCATGCCCAAGTCGTCCAGCACTTTCGGTAGAGTTTTTGGATTTTTCTCCTTTTTTCTTATTGTCTAATCGATTAGCTTGCTGGCGTTTTTCTTGCACAGCAGATTCTAATCGCTCCCGTTCCTTCATCATCAGCTCATATTCTACGGCTTGGTGTTGTCGCTCTTCTTCTTTTTGACGCAAGTAATCCGAGTAACCACCCCAATATTCCGTAATTTTACCGTCTTTTAACTCCCATATCTTGTCTACAACCATATCAAGAAAATATCGGTCATGACTGATAACAAGTAATGCTCCATCAAATGCTTTAAGTTGACCAATAAGTAGATCTATTCCATTGAGATCAAGGTGGCTGGTTGGTTCATCCGCTAGAATGCCATGTACTTGTTGGGAAAATGCGGCAGCAATTTTTGCACGAGTTTCCTCTCCGCCACTCATTGTGTCGTTTTGTACATTGGAAACACCAAGGCGAGATAACATTGCCCGGTCTTCGACCGTTTCTATTTCGATTCCGCCCAGTTGGCTGATATGTGCAAAATCACCAAAACGCTGTAATGTCGCTTCGGCTAAAACAATTTCGCCATTAAGTACTTTGAGTAAACTACTCTTTCCTGCTCCGTTATCACCCACAAGACCAATACGGTCATAAGAGTGAATTTCCAATTCATCAATATCCAAAACATCACGCCCAGCATAATCCAAGCGTATGTTTCTCGCTTTAATAATTAAACTCATTTTTATTTACTCCTGTTTAGCTCTTGAAATTTTTTATGCAGCAAACAGGATTTAGGTGAAAACAAAAGCTAGCATCACAGTGTCCTCCCAAAAAAAAAGCTATTCATCCACAGGGTGGACAAATAGCTAGTCAATTAAGTTATAACTGGAAACTATGCACTAAAAGCATACTTATAAATTAAGCATACTTTTACTTTATATATCCGCATATATTCTTAAAGACACAACAAAAGCCCACCATTATAAAATAGTGTCACTATGCAAATAGTTGTGTCTTAACGAATGCGGATAGAATGCATAAACTTACCTAAAAAATAAAATTCAGTTTTATGATAACTTTACTGTTAAAAGAAGTCTAGACAACCTTGTTTTATGCTTGGATATAAGGCTTATTTTAA
>NZ_VPAP01000034.1:0-16818 GCF_013419195.1 Acinetobacter sp. YH12099
CCCTTCCCGAACTCAGAAGTGAAACCTCTTCGCGCTGATGGTAGTGTGGGGTTACCCATGTGAGAGTAAGTCATCGCCAGCTCATTATTCAAACACCCTCAACTAGCGTTGGGGGTGTTTTTTTATGTAAAAAAGAAAAGTAGAATGAATAAAAAAACCCTTAAACATAATTTAAGGGTTTTAAATTTATTTAAATATCAAATATTTAGAAATGTGCTTCTAAGCCTAAATATGGGCCTTTAAACTCTAATTGAGTTTCCTGATTGGAATCTTGATTGAGCTTAATATCTAAAATGCGATAGCCCGCTTTTAAACCCACATCGACCAAAACGGTATCGACAAAGTTATATTTAATTTCTGCCTGAGCATCACGAACTTCATTGTCGCTATTTTTGGCGTAATTTGCTTCAGCTTTGGCACTTAAACCCGTAAACGGTAATTTAACTGCTGCCTCTGCATATAACATAGCTAAAGTTTCACTGACGTCTTGTGTTGAAAACAAATTAGATCTTAAGTCACCTTCAAGTACTTTGGCGCCAAATCCAACATCTGCTGCAACAATGTTATCTAAAATTTCATAATATAAAATGAAGTCTGAGTAATCTAAATCCAGCTGATTGATTTTTACACCAGCAGCGCTTTGCTCGCTTTCGGCCTGCAAATTGGCATGCTTAATTTTGGCATTGGGTAAAAAAGGAACAGGATGTTCTACTGCCAGAGTAAAGGGTAAGGCAAAATCGTCATCTAAGTTTGGTGATAACTGAGCCTGATTCCAGTCTGCGCTATATTTCCAATAATCTACACTGGCTTTTACCCCAATAATATCGGCATGAACCGCTGAACAACCAATTAAACTGCATGCTAAAGCAAAACGTGGTATGGTGATCATAAGAACTCTAAAATTTTGTGGACATCATTTTGTCGTGATTGGATTTAAATTGTGATTTTGCATAGGATGTCTATATCTTATGCGCTATTGTCCAACTTAGCGCATCATACATTTTCTAGAATCAAAATTCTTGTAAAAATATAGCCTAATTCGCGCCAAAAATAGAGGATTTCAGTATGCAAAATACCCATCCACCTGTCGATTACCCGCTCTATCTTGCCAATAAAGCCGTAGAAACAGGGCAATGGTTAGCCGTTCAGCATAAATATTCTCAAAAAGTATATGCGCGTGTTGCACTTGCCGATGAAAAAAGTATTGAAAAGGCCATTCGTGCAGCCGTAAAAGCAGAAGCTGAAATGGCAAAATTACAGCCCTTTCAAAAACAAAAAATTCTGTTGCATTGTGTGCAGCGTTTTCAAAACATGCGTGAAGAATTGGTCGAGATTTTAATTGCTGAAGGTGGAAAGCCACGTTTGGCCGCGATGGCAGAAGTTGAACGTTTAATTAATACCTTCCAAATTGCTGCAGATGCAGTGTCTCAACTAGATGAAGGACGAATTTTACCGTTGGCGGTGACGGCTGCTGCTGCGAATTATCAAGGGATGGTTAAGCATGTACCCATTGGTGCTGTGTCTTTGATCAGCCCTTTTAATTTTCCGTTGAATTTAACTGCACATAAAATTGCGCCCGCGATTGCTGCAGGTTGCCCTTTTGTATTAAAACCTGCCAGCGCCACGCCTATTTCAGCATTGAAAATTGCAGAAGTGTTGGCTGAAACAGATTTACCTAAAGGTGCGTTTTCAGTATTACCTTGTGAGCGTGAACAAGCTGATGTTTTAGTGACAGATGACCGCTTTAAACTGCTCAGTTTTACTGGTTCAGATGTGGTGGGTTGGGATATGAAAGCCCGCGCAGGACGCAAAAAAGTAACGCTAGAGTTGGGCGGCAATGCAGCAGTGATGATTGAACCCGATACTGAATTGAATGATGCATTGATTCATCGCTTAATTAGTGGGGCGTATAATCATGCAGGACAGGTGTGTATTAGTGTGCAACGTATTTTGGCGCATGACGACGTGTATGCTGAACTGAAAAAGAAACTTGTGAGTCAGCTTAAGAAAATTAAAGCAGCAGATCCTGATTTGGACAGTACTTTGGTCGGGCCAATGATTAAGGAAGCTGAAGCGCAGCGCTTGAAAAAGTGGATTGATAAAGCGGTGAAAAAAGGTGCAAAAATATTGGCAGGTGGCGAGCTGAAAGGTGTGATGTTTGATCCGACTTTATTGGAACAGGTCGATCCAAACTTGGAGGTTTATAAAGATGAAGTTTTTGGCCCTGTTGCCATTTTGGAAAAATATTCATCTTTTGAACAAGGAATTACACGTATTAACCAAAGCCGTTTTGGTTTACAGGCGGGTATTTATACACAAAGCTTGGAAAAAATGCTGTATGCATGGGATCAGTTACAAGTTGGTGGGGTGATTATTAATGATATTCCATCGTTCCGTGTGGACAATATGCCTTATGGTGGCGTGAAAGATTCGGGTTTAGGGCGAGAAGGGATTCAATCTGCTATTCGGGATATGCAGGAAGAGCGTTTATTGGTAATTAAGCGTTAAGTATCTGATCTAATGATGCATCGTTATAAATAAAGAGAAAGGATGAGTTAACTCTGAATTTTGAGATGATTGATTACAGCGCTGTTGTTTGGTGAATAATAAGCTACAGCGCTGCTATAATAGATGAAAAGTAAAACAACTCAAATAGCACCAACATTACATTCCAAATAGTTATATGACTTATAACCAAAAAATCAAGTCAAAATGGAGTGGAATTTGAACGTTTGATTAAAAAAATGCATACAAAAAGCATCTTTCTAAGCAGAATTTACAGAAAAATTGTTCAAAAATGAGTATTGTTAAGCCATACAAAAGCGCAATATTGGGCAAAGACTTTAAGCAAGATTTTCCGAATATTTCGCTGTTTGACCTTTAGAATTTGATGCTCAAAAGGTGTGACTCTAAAGCAAACACCCAGATTTTCATTTTTTGCAGGATATTTTTTGCGTGCGCTAAAGTACCGTTATATAAAGTAAATTTAAGCTAATGAAAAAGCAAGTTATTTATATAAAAGGTCAGAATTAAAAAACAAGCAGCAAAAAATAACCTGAAGTTTAGGTGTTCTATGACAGATTCTCGTGAGAGTTGGTCCGCGCGATCAGGCTTTATTATCGCAGCCATTGGTTCTGCGGTCGGGTTGGGCAATATTTGGCGTTTCCCTTATGTTGCCTATGAAAATGGCGGCGGCGCATTTTTAATCCCTTATTTAATTGCGATCTTTGCCGCAGGTTTGCCATTGCTGTTTTTGGACTATGCAGTTGGGCATAAATACCGTAAAGCACCACCAACCGCTTATAAAAAGCTCATGAACAGTGAAGCATTGGGCTGGTGGCAGGTGATGGTGACTTTGCTGATTGGTATTTACTATGCCAGCGTATTGTCTTGGGCAGGCAGTTATATGTTCTATTCCATTGGTCAGCAATGGGGAACAGACACTGAAAAATTCTTTTTCACAAGCTACTTACAAAATGGTGAAGGCTTAGCCTTTGGTTTTGTACCAACCTTATTTATTGGCTTAGTCATCGTATGGACGGTGGTGATGTTCATTTTATACGGCGGGGTGAAAAAAGGGGTTGAGCTGTCAAATAAAATCTTTATGCCACTTTTGGTGATTTTATTCTCTATTCTTGTGGTTCAAGCTTTACGTTTACCAGGTGCAGTCGATGGCTTAAATGCTTTCTTTACGCCTAACTGGGAAGCGATGGCGAACTATAAAGTATGGTTAGCTGCCTTTGGTCATATCTTCTTCTCACTTTCAGTCGGGTTCGGGATTATGTTGACCTACTCATCTTACCTAAAACGTAAAACCAACTTGACTGGTTCAGGCTTGGTGGTTGCACTTGCAAACTCATCTTTTGAAATTTTAGCGGGTATTGGTATTTTTGCTGCGCTTGGTTTCATGGCGTACAGCGCAGGTTCATCGGTAGATGAAGTGGTTTCGGGCGGTATTGGTTTAGCTTTTATTGCATTCCCGAAAATCATTTCAAGCTTGGGTGCAGGTGGCGATTTATTTGGTTTCTTATTCTTCGCCTCATTGACGGTTGCAGGGGTGACCTCAATGGTGAGTATTCTGCAAGTACCCATTGCTGCGTTCCAAGACAAGCTGGGTTGGTCGCGTAAGCGTGCAGTAACCATTATTGCGGGTGGTTCAGCTATTGTTTCAACCATTTTATTCTCTACCCACAGCGCGATTACTTTTGTCGACATCATTGACTACTTTGCCAACAACATTGGTATTGTTGGTGGTGGTTTATTGTCGATCATTTTGGTGACTTGGTTCCGTCGTCCATTGCTCAAAGAATTGCAGCAACACGTTAACCAATACTCAAGCATTAAATTGGGTTGGGGCTGGAATTTCCTATTAACCATCGTGACGCCGCTTTCATTGCTCGTGGCTTTAGGCTTAACCCTGAAATCTATTTTTGCAGAAGGCTATGGGGGTTATCCATTACACATTTTACTCACCGTGGGTGGTGGTACCGTAGTGCTCTTTATTATTGGCGCGGTATTGCTTAGCCGCTTAAAAGATCACGACGCAGCGGAGAAATAAGATGAATACATCTGCATTGGTGATGTTGATTATTTCAACAGTGGTACTTTGGGGTGGTTTAGTTTTGGCGATGATTCACCTGATCAAAAACCCAGATGAACTCGAAGACTAAGCATTTTGCTGAAACGGGTGCGATGCTGTAAAGCATTGCACTGGCTAACTAAAATAACCCTTGATTGATTCAAGGGTTATTTTTTTGGAAAGGCTATTAAATGAGAAGAATCGTTAAAACAGAAATAGCTTAGGCGGTTTTTTCAATACGACAATAATAAAAACCATCCCCGAGTCCTTGTTGCGGCAATAATTGGCGTCCATACAGTTGTGGAATGCCCCAATCTGCATCAATTTTGACTTCTTTGGCACTTTGATGTTCGGCAAAGAATTGCTGAATTTGCTGTTCATTTTCGGCTTTTAAAACCGAGCAGGTAATGTAAAGCAAGGTGCCACCAACTTTGAGTTGCTGCCACATCTGCTGCAAAATCTGTTGCTGTAATGCCACCGTTTGCTGAATATCGCTAGATTGACGCAGCAAACGAATATCTGGATGGCGACGCAAGACTCCAATTGCAGAACACGGTGCATCCAATACAATACAGTCCACTGCTTCACTGGCATTCCATGTGGTTGCATCGGCAGCCAAAATTTCAACTTGCGCTTCTTGATTCAGTTGCAGACGTTCTAGATTTTCGCTGACACGTAACAGACGTTTGGTATCCTGATCTATGGCAATCAATTTTTTAGGCTGAAATTTTTCGAGCAGATGCGCTGTTTTACCGCCGGGTGCTGCGCAGGCATCGACCACGACTTTGCCATCTAAATTTGGCAAGAGCGTTGCACACAGTTGGGCATGTTCATCCTGAACGGAAAATACGCCTTCATCAAAACCAGGTAAGTCAGGAATGTGCACATTTTGCAACATCACAATGCCGACTTCAGACACGGTGCAAGCTTCTGCTGCAATCTCTTGTTCCTGCAAAATTTCTAAATAGTCATCACGGCTGATTTGGCGTGTATTAACCCTTAAGGTCAGAGGTGCGGTTTGCTTTAAAGTTTGCGTCAGTTGTTCTAATTGTTCAGGCCAATCTTTTTTCAAGCGTTTATACAACCAACTTGGCAAACCATGTGCCTGCGCCAAAGCCGTTTGAAATTCCGATGTTTCACGTGAAACACGACGCAGAATCGCATTCACTACACCGCTGAGTGCTTGATAGCCCATTTGTTTGGCTGCAGTTACAGTTTCAGAAATTGCGGCATGACTGGCTACACGAGTACAAAGCACTTGATATAAGCCGACATATAAACAGGTTTCAACAGTTTCATTGTTGAGTGGTTTCACCAACAGCGGCAAAGTAATGCTTTTTAGGGCATACCATTGACGCAAAGTGCCCAAAACCAGTTCATGAAACAAGGCGCGGTCACGTTCTGCGACTTTACTTAAATGTGCAGGTAAAACGCTCGCCAATGATTGCCCTTGTTGTACAGCCAATAGCGTACGGATGACTTGGGCACGCAAGTTCAAATGTGAGTTGCCTGATTCAGAATGGCTCATGCGAGAACTTGTCCTGTTTGAAGTTTTTGAGTTTGAATGATTTGCACAGGATTCAGCGGTTTAGCACCTGGCCATTGCAACGAGCTTAAGCATACCGCTTGTTGATCGCCACAAGCGACGTGTACGCCTTGTTTGTCCAGTTTTAAAATTGTGCCTGCAGCTTTGCCTTGTGCAGATTCATCCGATAATGCTGAACCCCAAACGCGCAAGTTTTGTGTTTCATCTAAAGGGATAAACGCCACCGGCCACGGGTTAAAGGCACGGATATTACGGTCAATTTCGGCTGCAGTTTGTGACCAGTCAATTCGTGCTTCGGCTTTGGTCAATTTGTGTGCATAGACCGTCAAGGCTTCATCTTGCACTTCACGCGCGGCTAAATAGTCTTGCAATTTTTGTTCTGAAGCCAGTACTTCAACAATTGCTTTGGCACCTTGCTGCGCCAGTTTGTCATGTAAAGTGGCAGAGGTGTCTGTGGCAGTAATTGGGCATAGGGTTTTATACATCATATCGCCCGTATCTAAGCCTGCAGCCATTTTCATAATGGTGATGCCTGTTTCGGTATCACCTGTGGCAATCGCGCGCTGAATCGGCGCTGCACCACGCCAACGTGGCAATAACGAACCGTGAATATTCAAGCAGCCATATTTAGGAGTATCTAAAACCACTTGCGGCAAGATTAAACCATAGGCCGCAACCACCATCACATCGGCATTCAATGCAGCCAATTCTTGTTGGGCCGCCAGACCTTCTTCAGTAGATGATTTAAAATGCAAAGGTTGATAGACAGGAAGATCGTGTTGTAGTGCCAATTGCTTCACCGCAGATGCTGTGAGTTTTTGTCCGCGTCCTGCTTTACGGTCAGGCTGGGTGTAAACCGCGACAATCTCATGGTCGGTGTTCAGGAGTGCTGCCAAAGCGCTTGCAGCAAATTCAGGCGTACCTGCAAAAACGATTTTCAATGGAAATCAACCCATAGTTTTAGATGACGCGGCAATTATAACAAATTGCAGCCCAAAGGTCGGAACAGGTTGTAATAAATCCACCTTGTTGCTGTGCTGCCTAAATTATTATGATAAAAATTAGTAATGCAAAATTTAAAAATTATTCATGAAAGTTTTGTATTGAATTCAGTATGATCAGCAAACTGCTGTGGGTTTTCGTCACTTTTTATCCATCATAAAGTCGCTAAAGCAGCAGCCTTACTACCTCAAGCTGTAGTAAAATACAAAGATTCTTAAACTGTTTTGCAGTGATACAGATCTTGCAAACAGTATTATTTCGCCAGAATGAATTTCAGATTCATTTCAGCACAACCAAGTTGGAACTTTATAATGCCTGACTATCGTTCAAAAACATCGACACACGGAAGAAATATGGCGGGTGCACGCGGCTTATGGCGTGCAACGGGTATGAAAGACGAAGATTTCGGTAAGCCGATTATTGCGGTGGTCAACTCATTTACCCAATTTGTACCTGGCCATGTGCATTTAAAAGACCTCGGTCAAATGGTGGCAGAACAAATTCAGGCGGCAGGTGGTGTTGCCAAAGAATTTAACACCATTGCCGTAGATGACGGGATTGCCATGGGTCATGACGGCATGTTGTATTCATTGCCATCGCGTGACTTGATTGCCGACTCGGTAGAATACATGGTCAGCGCACACTGCGCCGATGCAATGGTGTGTATATCCAACTGTGACAAAATCACACCAGGGATGCTGATGGCTGCCATGCGCCTGAACATTCCAGTGGTGTTTGTGTCTGGCGGCCCAATGGAAGCAGGTAAAGTCAAAATTCGTGGCAATGAACACGCGATTGACTTGATTGATGCAATGATTGTGGCGGCAGATGATAACTATACCGATGAAGAAGTTGCTGAATATGAGCGTTCTGCATGTCCAACTTGTGGTTCATGCTCAGGGATGTTCACTGCAAACTCAATGAACTGCTTAACAGAAGCTCTAGGTTTATCTTTACCGGGCAACGGTTCAATTGTAGCAACTCACGCCAACCGTAAAAAACTGTTTGATAAAGCAGGTCAGTTGATTGTGGAATTGGCCAAACGCCATTATGAACAAGACGATTACAGCGTATTGCCACGTTCAATTGCAACCAAAGCATCTTATGAAAATGCTATGACGTTGGACATTGCCATGGGCGGTTCAACCAACACCGTACTGCACTTGTTGGCGGCTGCCAATGAGGCAGGTGTGGATTTCACCATGGATGACATTGACCGTTTATCACGTAAAGTGCCTGTACTATGTAAAGTAGCGCCTGCAAAACAAGATGTTCACATGGAAGATGTACACCGTGCGGGTGGCATTATGTCTATTTTAGGCGAGCTGGATCGCGCAGGTTTATTGGACACTTCAGTAGGCACAGTTCACGAAGCGACTTTAAAAGATGCTTTGGATAAATGGGACATCATCCGTACCGAAAATGAAGACGTTTACCAGTTCTTCCGTTCTGCACCGGGCGGCGTACCCACCCAAACAGCATTCTCACAAGACCGTTACTATTCACGTTTAGATGGTGACCGTGACAATGGTGTGATTCGTAATGCAGAACACGCTTTCTCTAAAGATGGTGGTTTGGCGGTACTTTACGGCAATATTGCTTTAGATGGCTGTATTGTAAAAACTGCAGGGGTGGATGATTCTATTTTGAAATTCAACGGCACAGCACGTGTTTTTGAAAGTCAGGATGCTGCTGTAGACGCGATTTTGGGCGGTAAAATTACAGCGGGTGATGTGGTGGTGATTCGCTACGAAGGCCCACGTGGTGGCCCAGGTATGCAAGAAATGCTCTATCCAACCAGCTATTTGAAATCGAAAGGTTTAGGCAAAGAATGTGCCTTACTGACCGATGGTCGTTTCTCGGGCGGTTCTTCAGGTCTTTCAATTGGTCACGTTTCTCCAGAAGCGGCTGAAGGTGGTGCGATTGGTCTGGTTGAAGATGGTGACCGTATCGAAATTGATATTCCAAACCGCAGCATTCACTTGGCGGTAGATGACGCAACTATGGCGGCACGTCGTGAAGCGCAAGAAGCTAAAGGCTGGCATCCTGCAGAAGAACGTCCACGTAAAATTTCTAAAGCGTTGAAAGCTTATGCCATGCATACCACCAGTGCGGCAAAAGGTGCGGTACGTGAAATCTAAGCAGTACTTGGCAATTTAAGCTGCTACAAAAAAGCACTCCAAAATTGGGGTGCTTTTTTATGTGTCTGCAATGAGCGATGTCAGTATCGCAGCAAATTTGAGCGATGAAATTAGACAGGCATTTTCGTTTACATCCTGCCTGCTTTCGATACAATGAAAAATAAAATAAATTGTCATGATGAATACGTCATTTCACCCATCTTGCTAAGGAATCAGCCATGAGTAAACAGAATATCCGCGAACATTCAGCCGAAGTCTATGAAGGCATTGAAAATGCACCTGCACGTTCCATGATGCGTGCGGTGGGTTTTAAGGATGAAGATTTTACTCGTCCATTTATTGGAATTGCATCGACTTGGGCCAATGTCACACCATGTAATATGCATATTGATGGTTTGGCGCGCGAAGCAGAAACAGGCGTGAATCAGGCGGGTGGTAAAGGCATTATTTTCAATACCATCACCATTTCAGATGGTATTTCAAACGGCACCGAAGGCATGAAATATTCATTGGTTTCACGTGAAATTATTGCCGACTCAATTGAAGCTGTGGTGGGCTGTCAGGCCTATGATGGTGTGATTGCAATTGGTGGCTGCGATAAAAACATGCCGGGCTGCATTATGGGACTGGCGCGTTTAAACCGTCCGGGCTTGTTTGTTTATGGCGGCACTATTAAACCGGGTGCAGGACATACCGATATTATTTCGGTGTTTGAAGCCGTGGGTCAGCATGCCAAAGGTGAAATTAACGAAATTCAGGTCAAACAAATTGAAGAAGTGGCTTTGCCAGGTGCAGGCTCTTGTGGTGGCATGTACACCGCGAACTCTATGGCATCGGCCATTGAAGCATTAGGCATGAGTTTACCAGGGTCTTCGGCACAAGAAGCTGTTTCTCAAGATAAAATGGATGACTGCCAACGTGCAGGCGAAGCAGTCATGAATCTGTTACGTCTGGATATTAAACCACGTGACATTATGACCAAATCTGCCTTTGAAAATGCCATTAAAGTATTGATTGCTTTGGGTGGATCGACCAATGGTGTGTTGCATTTGATTGCCATGGCACATTCTGCAGGGGTTGAACTCACACTAGATGATTTCGTGCGTATTGGTCAGGAAACCCCAGTGGTGGCCGATGTACGTCCATCGGGCAAGTATTTAATGTCGGAGCTGATTGCCATTGGCGGCATTCAACCGTTGATGAAACGCATGCTAGATGCAGGCATGCTTGATGGTTCTTGCTTAACGGTTACAGGTAAAACTTTGGCAGAAAACTTGGCCGATGTTGCCGATTATCCTGAAGGTCAGCAAATTATTTTACCGTTTGATGCGCCAATCAAAAAAGATTCGCACTTGGTGGTTTTAAAAGGCAACTTATCGCCTACGGGCGCAGTGGCAAAAATTACAGGCAAAGAAGGCTTGTATTTTGAAGGCCCTGCACGTGTCTTTGAAGGTGAAATTGGTGCGATGCGCGGTATTTTAGATGGCGAAGTGCAAGAAGGTGAAGTGGTGGTGATTCGCGGCGAAGGCCCTAAAGGCGGCCCGGGTATGCCAGAAATGCTGAAACCAACTTCTGCAATTATTGGTAAAGGTTTGGGTAATTCAGTCGCGTTAATTACCGATGGACGTTTTTCGGGTGGCAGTCACGGTTTTGTGATTGGGCATGTGACCCCAGAAGCGTATGAAGGCGGGCCAATTGGTCTGGTGAAAAATGGCGATAAAATTTCGATTAATGCCGAAACCCGTGAAATGACTTGGCATGTGTCGGAAGAGGAAATGGCAGCACGTAAAGCGGCATGGGTCAAACCAAAGCCAAACTATACCCATGGTGCATTGGCGAAATTTGCTAAATTGGCATCGGGCGCAGAAAAAGGTGCAGTGACTGATCTGAATTTAGAGGTCTAATTGATCATTTTTATATGAATTGATATAAATCCTTGTGTACTATTGAAGGACGAGCGCACATGATTTGCATGTGGCTTGTCCCCAAACCACAAGGATTTTCTTTTTAGAGGCTGATCTCATGTCACTGTTACGCCGTTGGTTCGATCCGATCAGATCGAGTTGGTTTTATCAAAAACCATCTCGGCAAGCGGTGTTGCCCACGGAACACGGACTGAGTGTGTATTTACGTCTAGATGATGTATATAGCTATTTGGCGGTACAGCAGTTGCCGCAATTAGAAGATATTCTGGCCGATGAATTAAAACCTTTAACCGTGGTGATTTCGCGGCAAAGTGGCGATGCACCGAATCAAATGTCGGCTGCAGAATGGCAAAATTATTGTATTCAAGATGCACAAATTCTTGCCAAACAACACCGTTTTAGTTTTCACGATAGCCCTGAACCACCGACTGCAGAGGCCTTAATGCAGGCAGAAGCTATTTTGCGGCATACGCCGTTACGTGGTCAGGATTTCTTGTATTTACTCGAAGATGTGTTTCACATGCTGTGGCAAAAGCAGTCGGGTAAATTACGCACTTTATATGCCATGTCCAGCCGTCATCATCAAATTCAGGATTTTCCTGAACGGGTTTTTGATGATGCACCTGTATTGGCCAGTTATTTTGAGTTTGGTGGACGTAAATATCATGCGGTCGATGATTTATTGCGTTTGACACGCCGTTTAAAACAACAAAAATTACTCACCGATAATCCTATTTTCTTGATCAATCACATTGAATGGCGAGAACATTTAATTAGTGATGCCGAAGAACTCAATGAAATTCAGGCACTCGACCCTGAACTGGATTTGTATATTGCACTGGAAGACCCGATTTCTTGGTTGTTATTGGCGTATATCAAAGAAGAATTAGCTGCCTATTACAATATCCATTTGAATGTGTATCCCTTGTCTTATCATGGACGCGACTGGTTTGACTGGAGTTTGGCAACACGTTTATCTAAACGTACTGATGTTGCGTTTACGCCGTTTTGCCGCCCGACTGAGCAGGCGACTTATCAAATGGCACAACTGTATTACAGTGCGCCTGAAGAACAGCGTGTGGATGCCATGTATCGCATTTTGCAGGCGGTATGGACGAGGGGACAGGATTTATCCTTTAAAGCGCATTTTGAGCGTATGCAGCGTGAACTGGAGTTAGATCAACTGACCACAGTCGATGTGACCGAGTTGCTCAAAGAAAACGATATGCTGTGTGAAATGAAATCTCAGCCCGATTTTCCTGTGTTGGAATTGCGCATAGATGGGCAAAGCTACGTGTTTAACAGCTTATATCGGGTGTGGATGATTGAAAGTATTTTCAGTAATGTGTTAGAAGAAAAGTATAAGAGTGAAAACGAAACCGAAACTGAAAGTGTAGCCCAAGCCCATGAACAATGAAAAAGTAAACTCATTACAACAAGCACGTGACAAAATAGACCAAATTGATGTGGCTTTAATTGAACTGATTGCATCGCGTCAGTTTTATGTCGATCAGGCCATGCGCCATAAACAGACTGTGGAAGATGTACAGTCACCGCAGCGCGTGAAAGAAGTGATTGAAAAAGTCCGTACTTTGGCTCTGCAACATGCAGTCGATCCTGACATGGTCGAGCGTTTGTATCACGATATGATTCAGCATTTTATTCAGCGTGAATTAAAAGAATTCCGTCCTTAATTGATCTATCCCTAAGTTTGGGCGATGCTTCAAACGCAGCCCAAACTTTGCGTTTTTGCGGTAAAACCGCGTATTTATATGCCATCTTGGTATTCAAAGCATAATTTTTAAAAATAATTTGCTTATTTTTTCTGCAGGTGGTTTTAAGCGCAAAGCCTTGCCTGTCTTGGCTTTGCTGGGTTTTTAAAAAGAATTGGTAAAAAAAAGAATATGATTTTATTACATTTTTTAATATTGTAAGTTTGCTTTATTTTAAAAAGTATATATATTGTATATACATCTTTTGCAAAGCAGTCTTTATTTTGGAGAGATCAGCAATGAACGAGCAAATCAAAAAAATAAAGACAGGCAAGAAAGATGGACAACTTTTAATTCGTATTAATAGTACTGAACGTGATGAATTTATTCGTTTATGTGAAGAACTTGATACTAGTGCTGCTCGTGAATTAAGAAAATTTATTCGTAGTTTTGTGAAACAACACAATGGCAACGAATAGCCTTACTAAGGAGTAATACCATGGCTAAGCAAGTTAAATCTTTGAAGCAACAAATCAAAGCACGTTTGAAAAAGATTTCAAAACATAAAGGCAAATTGAAGCAACTTAAGCAAGAGCTTAAAAAACAGAAATAAGCCAAGTAAAAGCATTATCTCTTAAAAACGGTTCATTCTAGACAGACCGTTTGAGGTAAAAAAAGACCGAACAATCACTGTTGTTCGGTCTTTTTGCATTGTTTCGGCATTTGCTTAGGTTCAAGCAAATGACCGCAAGTTCTGATTAAGAGGGATCACGCAAACTAAAGAACCAGTTCAGGAACAAGGCTGCAAAAGTTGCTGTCCCAATCCCGCCCAAGTTAAAGCTGCCCAATTGTAGTGCAAAGTCACCCGTTCCTAAAATAATGGTCACGGCAGCCACCATCAGGTTCTTGTTTTTAGAAAAATCGACCTTGTTTTCAATCCAGATTTTTGCGCCAGCAATGGTAATCAAACCAAATACCACAATCGAAGCGCCCGTTAAAATGGCGGTAGGAATGGTATGGATAATTGCCCCAAATTTTGGTGATAAGCCAAGGAAAATAGCAAAGACTCCCGCCACCACAAAAATAATCGTGGAATACACGCGGGTAACAGCCATCACCCCAATGTTTTCACCATAGGTAGTCATACCCGGTGCACCGACACCACCTGCAAGGGTTGTGGCAACACCATCTGCTACAAAGGCTTTACCAATGTGTGGATCGAGGTTTTCACCAGTCATGGCACCTACTGCTTTAATGTGTCCCAAGTTCTCTGCCACCAAAATGAAGGCAATTGGGGCAATAATCAGCATGGCATTTACATCAAATACAGGCGCATGAAAGTCTGGTACGCCAAACCAAGCGGCTTGCTGAATCGGTGCGAAGTTAATTGGCGTCCCCCAACCCATGACATTGGTGACTACAAAATAGATCAGATACGATATGAGCAAGCCAATCAGGAGCAAGAGGCGTTGCAGTAAACCTTTGGTAAATACGGCAATCATGCCCATACATAGCACAGTCACCAAGGCCATCCACATATTAAATGGATTGCCTGCAACCGCTTTGACCGTGACAGGAGCAAGGTTTAAACCAATGATCATCACCACCGCACCTGTCACCACAGGTGGCATTAATTTTTCAATCCAGCGGGTGCCAGTAGCCATCACCAAAAAGCCAATCAGGGCATATAAAATACCGCAGGCAATAATCCCGCCTGCCGCAACCCCAATATTGGCATTTAAACCGCCTGCTGCGCCTGCATAGCCTGTGGCAGCAATCACCACCCCAATAAAGGCAAAGCTTGAGCCTAAATAACTTGGAACACGCCCACCTGTCATGAAAAAGAACAGGATGGTACAAATTCCTGACATTAAAATGGCAAGGTTCGGATCAAAGCCCATTAAAAAAGGTGCAAGTACAGTGGCACCAAACATGGCAAATGCGTGTTGTATCCCCAATACAACGGTTTGTGCAGGCGGTAGATACTCATTGGTACCTACAGGACGTGCATCAATGCTGCCTTCATAAGGGCGCCATTTGGGAAACCAATTGGACATAAAGTAAGCACTCAAAAGCTAAATTGAGCACATCATACTCTTGTATTGCCTAAATTTTTTAAAAATTTTGCCAGAAAACAGATCAGCTGCTTATTTTTAGGATTAAATTTTACTATTTGATAAAATTTACATTTAATATAAATAAGTAATTTTATTTATAAATTTAAAGAATGTATTGCAGTCACTTAGTGATAGTCGCAGTTTAAAAAAAATTGTATGACCTGCGATTTTTGTTTGTATTTTATACAAAATTAATATTCATGATTCAATATCTTGCTGCACATTATTACGTCCACTTTGCTTGGCTTTATACAGCGCAGCATCAGTACGCTGAATTAATTCATGTTGATCTGCATGATAAACATATAAGGCACTTAAACCAAAACTTGCGGTAATTTGAATCTCATGTTCTGCATAGGCAATACGATGTTGTTCAATGGCAATTCTGCAGCGTTCCAGTACATTTTGGGCAATTTGCGGTGAGGTATTGGAGAAAATAATCATAAATTCTTCGCCACCAAAACGTCCGATAATATCTTCACTGCGTAGATTTTTTTGCAAAATTTTTGGAATTTGCTTGAGTACCTGATCCCCTCCATCGTGTCCATAGCGATCATTTACTTGCTTAAACCAGTCTAAATCGAGCAGGGCAAGGCAGATGTGTTCTTTGTTTTGCCCCGCCAATTGTTTTTGATTCACCAGTTGGTTGAATTTTATGCTTAAACCGCGTCGGTTGAGAGTAATTAACTATAACTAAAAATATAGACAAATATTTGCATAAGTTCTCATTTTGTCTATGTCGATTCAGTAGTGGCAAGGTGGGTATTTATTAGAGATTTAAATGATTATCTTTTGTATTTTAGGTGAGTGTCTTGGTATATTAGCATCCATATCTATTGATTATCCAATCCCTTAACCTAGGCATGACTTTGTGAAATTAACACGCATTCATCACTGTAAAAACTTGAATGTGCAAAAGTACAAACAGCTTGAGAAACAAGCTGTTTTACTTGGTCGTATTCGTAGCGAGGTGTGGGCTAAATATGGTGCTATTTCAGGTTTGAATATCAGTGACAGAGCTATTCGTGATGCGTGGATGAAAGAAAGTCGTGACTTTGGTGTTTCTGCAAATGCGTGGAAAGAAACGCTACGTGATTGCGTAGGTGATATTAAAGCCTATCGAGAAGCATCAAAAGACAAAGTAAAGCAGGCGATCCGAAAACGCACCTCCTGTAATAATGAACAAAAAAGACTATACACCTTGCTTAAAAAAGATGAATGGATGACTGATAATTTCCTCCATCGTCAAATGCGTAATCACTTTAAGCATGGTGTTAATCACACACATAATCAAATTATTGTTCGTGCGGATATGTGTAAAACTTTTGAGTTAAATGGTCAATGTTGGCTTAAAGTGCCGAGTCTAGTCCCTCGACAAACCATTAAAATTCCACTAAACACCACTGTTGATTTTGCGCCACAAGGCACACTTAGAATCATTCTAAAAAACGGTAATGTTGAAGTTCACTCAACTTATGATGCAGTTGAAACACAGGATTGTGGTCAGGAAACCGTAGGTGTTGATAAAGGTTATTCAGAAGCCTTTGTGGATTCTGATGGTGAAGTATATGGCAATGGTTTAGGTAAATTGATCTCAAGTGAATCAGACTACCTAAATCAAAAGTACAAACGTAGAAATAAGCTCAGAGCGATTTCTAAAGCCAAACCGCACAAGAAACAGAAAATTGAGTTAAATAATCTAGGTCGAAAAAAACTAGATAAGCGACAAGATACTCAAAAAGCAAAGCTCAAAACATTAATATTTACAGCAACTCACAAGTTGGTTGATAAAGCCA
>NZ_VPAP01000035.1:0-7150 GCF_013419195.1 Acinetobacter sp. YH12099
AGCTTGCTTCAAGATACTCATGATCAAGCTGTCTGAATACTTAGATGTTTTCATAGAAAATCTCCTTAAATCAAGGTTATTCGATTTTCTACTTTTAAACTCAATTATTTTTAGGGAGGATTACCTTTCCAATCAAGAAATTAGAACACGATTAGAAGAGGGCGAGAAAATAGCACTAAAATCAGAAGCGGAATCCATCCAAAGAACAATTGAACAAAATAAAATTGAAAGCATTAAAAATCAATTAATTGGAAACAACTTAGAATTATTGCAAGCGTTATCGAATGATGTACCTGTAGGCAACTATATATTTAGAGACTATGGAATTTGTCCATTTGCAGCCTCACGCTGTGACGATGGCGGAGATTTAATTAAAAGCAGTTCATTTTATACCCCAACTCCCCAAGGTTATCTCGGAGTGCAAAATTGCATACGATGCCGGCATTTTATTACTGGTCCAGCCTTTATTGGAGGATTACTGGCAATCACTAATGAAATTTTGCTGCAGTCAAATGATCAATCTGAAATTTGCTCTAAACTCCAAATTCAAATAAATCAGATTAATCAAGAAATTGATAATCTAGAGAAAGAAGAATATATCGCCAATTTAAAGCAATTGAAATTTAATGGTGCTGAAAATAGAGCAAAGTTAGAAACTGAATTACGTAATTTTGAATCTGAATACGAAACTGCTGCAAAAAAACTAGATATGCTCTTATGCGATATTCAAGCAGCATATAGTCATATTACCAAATGCCATAAGCTCATTAATAACAGCCCTACTATAGAGGGTGATACAAAGCTTTCATTAATTACAGCACCTAATGCTGAATTGGTATTAGAGATGGAAGAAGTGAGCCATTATCAACAGTTACAGGAAGTTTGCGATAATGCAATGATTTATAAGTCATGTAATGCGGATCAAGCGATTTACCCTCGTACACAATTGATTGACAAGATGGCGATGTTTAATGAAATTATGCCAAACTTATTTATGCTTTCAAAAGAACAACAACTTAGTGCAGGGAATCAAATTTTTAAACTCCTAATGAGCCGTCTCAAATCGTGGGATAAGGTACAAAAAGTTATGGATGGTGAAATTAAACTCATTGAACTTCCAGAGTATGAACTGATTGAAAAATCAGAAATTGAACTCATTCTTCACAATTCACCTACTTTGATTGAGGCAAGCCATGAAGCCTGAAGAGTTATTGAATAAATTAAAAGTTGGCTCATCACTTAAAATTCAGCAATCCCTTGATGCAATCTATGAGATATGTACTGAACAACAGGAACGTGGAATTCATGACTTCTCGATCAGCACAATTGCTAAATTGGGCAATAACCGTGGTGTCCCCAAGGCTCAAAGTATCAGAAATAAAACTGGTGAAAAATACAGAGCTCTAATTCAATGCTTTGCAGATCTGTCATCTCAAAAACCTAAGTTACGAAAACCATCGCAAAGCGAGAATGATTGGATTGAAGAAATACAAAATCCAAAACATCAATTACTCGTCCGCATCATGGCATCTGAGTTAAAAGAAGCTCAGCAAATAATTCGTGAAATTGTGCCTCCTAAACAACGTATTGATATTTATGATCATAAAAATATGATACCTGATCAGTCTTTTAAGCTTTCTGAACAAGAGGTTCGAGCGTTACAATACTTGCTATCTACAGATTTTCAAAAAAAGTGGAATTTAAAGCCAACTCATTTTGGTGAGCTTGTAGATGAATCAAATAAGCCTGTTTTTAAAGTTTCAACCTTAGATGCCTTACGTAAGGCTTTGGAGTATTTGTCTTGAATCGTAAATTGCTGACGGCTGAAGGCTACCAACGCTTACAAGACGAACTAAATGATTTAGTCCGTAAAGAACGCCCAGAAATTACCAAGATTGTTTCATGGGCTGCTAGTCTCGGCGATCGGTCTGAAAACGCAGATTACCACTATAACAAAAGAAAGCTACGTGAAATTGATCGTAGAATTAGATACTTAACTAAACTTTTTGAAGTAGCCCATCAGGTCGAATATAGCCCTGAGCAAGATGGAAAAGCATATTTTGGAGCATGGGTTGAATTAGAAAATGATGAGGGTGAAACCATCAAATTTCGTATTGTTGGAGATGAAGAAATTTATGGGCGTAAAGACTATATATCCCTCCAAGCTCCCATAGCAAAAGCTTGTTTAGGGAAGTCAGTAGATGATGAGATCCAAGTACATACACCTACTGGAAAAAAAACTTGGTATATCTGCCAAATTAACTATAACCAATAAACGGTTATAGTTAACAAGAGCTATTAAATTATGTAAAGCAATTACGCACTCTCTTTTTTTAGCATCTCACAATCTCAAAGTGCTCACTAAATTTAGGCTCGTCCGTAATGTCTAATGATGGCACTGAAATAAACAGTCGTTCCTTAGCACGGCTAACAGCAACGTATCGAATGCGATGCTCTTCATCATCGACTAATTTAGGAGATAGAATAAAATCTAGTTCCTTATATGACTCTAAAACCAGTAAAACATTATTAAATTCATCGCCTTTTGACTTGTGTATCGTCTTATTTTTACTCATATCATCAGGAATATTTATACAAGCACTCATTTGATTATAAAATGTACTTTCATAAAACTCTTTAACATTGCCTCTACTTACTCTCGTAAGAGGTGAATCTAATAGTCTCTGTATAACTTCAATAAAATTTATTAAGTTTTTATTTTGATATGATTCATATCCCTCAATAAGAGCCAGAATATATTCAATTGTTTTAGAAATTGAATATTTGCTTTTAGGAAATATTTTTTCTAACTCTTTAAAAGCTTCTTTAAATTTTTTTTCTCTTGCTAATTCAATAGCTTTAATACTACTACAAACAACCTGTCTTCTATCTTTATTTGTATCTGCAACTAGTATCTTTTCAAATAAATTCTCCATATTAAACGACTCATCAAGTTCATTTTTAAGAGCTTTTACAATGTAAGCGTCCGCTGAACTCCATGCCTATTTTTTAATTCGGTTCAGGTTTCCAGCGGTGTGGTAGCAATTCTTCAATCTGAGTCACTTTATGTGTCGGCAACCTTTTCAGCACATCACTTAAATAGGCATAGGGATCCAGCCCATTCAGCTTTGCTGACTGGATTAATGTCATAATATTGGCTGCTCGCTGACCGCTGCGCAGCGAACCTGCAAATAACCAGTTCTTACGTCCCAACGCCCAGGGGCGCATCTGGTTTTCCACCCAGTTATTGCAAATCGGTAGATTGCCATCATCCAGATAGCGGCTTAAGGCTGGCCAACGCTTCAGAGTGTAATTGATCGCCTTGGCGGTAGGAGAACTCGATGGCACTGTCAGATGATGTTGGTTGAGCCATTCATATAGTTGTTGCATCACTGGTTGACTATGCTGTTGTCGGTATTCGCGGCGGTCTTCCGCTGTACCATCGGTCTTTTTCCTGAGTTCGGCTTCTATCGCATACAGTTTCTGAATCAGCACTAATGCCTGTTCAGCAACCTGACTTTTCCCAGTTACATGCAGTTCATGGAATTTACGACGTGCATGGGCCATGCAGCCCACCTCAATCACCTGACCTGATTTAAAACGTGCTTTATAACCACTGTAATCATCACAGACTAGATAGCCCTGCCAGCCTTTCAAGAACTCTTCAGCATGCTGGCCTGAACGACTATCCTGAAAGTCATAGATCACCGCCTGAACTGGATTGTACTGTGTGGTGGCATAGGCCCAGACATAACCTTTCTTCGGTTTTTTATCATTCTCACCCATCCGCATGATGGTGACCGGTGTTTCATCTGCATGCAGCACCTGCTGTTGTAGTACCACCTCTTTTAAGGCATTGGCCAGAGGCTCCAGTTCTACACCGCAGCGACCTATCCAGTCAGATAACGTTGATCTAGAAAGCTCGATTCCCGCCCGCTGATAGATCAGACGTTGACGGTACAGCGGCAAATGATCGGCATACTTCGATACCAGCACATGGCTGAGCAGTTCAGGTGAAGCAATGCCTTTATCAATCACATAGGCAGGCATCGCTTGCTGAGTCAGGGTGTCACACTGATCACAGACCCATTTGCCACGGACATGCTGTTCCTTGTAGAACTGTGCCGGTCTGAAATGCAGTTTTTCACTGATATCTTCGCCGATACGACGGAGTTGGCAGCCACAACTGCATTGGGTTGATGCAGGTTCATGCTCAATACGGATGGTGTGTAGATGATCGGGCAGCAGTCGACGTTTAGGTTTATTTGCTTTGGCTTTGTGTGTCGCTGCATGGGTTTTATCTGCATTTAATCGTTCTAATTCCAGATCAACGGCTGCGATATCTTCTTCGACCGCCTCATCCCACAGATGGATTTGTTTTGCGGTGAGATGTTCGTTTTTACTGCCGAATTTATGCTGTTTAAACAGCGCCAGTTCATGCTCGTATTTTTGATTGAGAATAGAAAGATGCTGAACTTTAGAATCTAATTGCTGATTGGTGACTTCAAGATGTTGAACTTTGGCATCTAATTGTTGATTTGATACTTCCAGATGTTGAACTTGAGCATCTAATTGTTGTTTATCTTCTGCGAGTTGTTGATGCTGCATCGCCAACTGCCGGGTGAATTCCAGCAGTTGTTCATGGGTCAGTTGGCTTAAGTCAGGCAGCGTATTCATGACCGCAGTATGCCTGAGGTCATGAGAAGAATGAAATAGAACGTTTGGAGAATAGCAGAATGGAACAGCCTGGTTTAAAGCATCGTCACCACCTGCTGTCGTCCAATGCGCTGCCAGGGCAAACCTTGGATCAGTGCCTGTAACTGTTCCGGGCTGAGGGCCACGGTTTCACCTTGGTGAACTTGAGCCCAGTGAAATTTGCCCTGTTCCAGCCGCCGGGCACACAGCCAGATGCCCAGTCCATCATGTACCAACACTTTCATGCGATGGCCACGTTTATTACAGAACAGGTAAGCACAATGCGGTTTGATGTAGCCAAAGGCTCTCACCACCTGAGCCATGGTCGTATCCATACCTGCACGCATGTCCATGGGCTGAGTAGACAACCAGATTTCATCAATGCGGATCATGTTGCAAGTGCCTTGAGTAATTCTGCCAAGACAGGTATTTCTGATGTCTGCCATTTTAGCTGAATATCATTATTCGTATGAGGCACGGTGATACACAACGTGATCCTCTCATCAATAGGTTGGCTGATTTCAGCAGTGTAAGGCAAAGCAATAAATGCTGGATTCACATGAGTAGGATCCTGCACGGCACCCTCATGATGGCTGAAGATCCTGATCCAACGACTGACAAGGTTGGCATTAATACTATGTTGCAGTGCGACCGAAGCGATCGAGGTATTAGGATTTTTACAGGCATTGACAATACTGAGTTTGAATTCTTTGCTGTATGTTCTGCGTTTTTTAGCAACAGGAGGTGTTGCTGAATATATATCCATGTTCATGGATTAAGTCCCCACTTGTTTTTAGGTGGGAACTAAATTAAGGCTTATAGGATCGCTTGGTAAGGCTGTGTTAGCCGGATGCTTACTTTACAATTAAATTATCTCTAGATAAAGTATGGAAATCTTTATCAATACATCTTTCCCGAACTATTTGAATAGCGTGTTTAGTAGGTCCCACAATTAAACAATGATTTTCCCCTTCTATTTCTCTAGTAGGCTCTTGAATTAAATCTGACCGTATAAGATTAAGAATTTTAACGATTTTAATCGTACTACGATTATTTTTTAATATTTTATAATGATACATTCTATCTAAATTAAAATCTAAAAATTGCGCTACATCAGCCCCCTGAAACTCATAAATAGATTGCGCTGGATCACCTATACATCCAACTATAGTTTCAAATTCAGATATTTTTTTAATAATAGTCATCTGAATAGGATTGCAATCCTGAAATTCATCAATAAAAAAATAAGGGAACTTTGATCTAATTACTTCCAATATAAAAGGATATCGAGTAATCAATTGATAACTAAAGAATAAAACATCATCATGGTGAATATATCCAGATTTCCAATGTTCTTGACGATACGAGATATAACTATCTTTCTTGATAGATGCTTTAGGATTAATTGTTCCCAAATATTTTTTATTTTTAGGAAGCCTTAAATACAAAATACCATCAGATTCCAGTTGCCATTGAATAGTATTTAAAGCCTTCTTTACCTTATTTTCTTCACCATATAAATAAAATTGCCGAGTTGATTTTATCCAACTTTCCATTTTAGAAAATGAGTGATTAAGTTCATCATGACCGTCAAGTTTAGAATAATTAAGGCTATATTCATCAGCTATTAAGAAAACATATGGTTTAACAATATGACGATAAAGAAAACTATGTATTGTCGAAACATCCACCTGTGTTACAGAAGTACCTAATCTAGTCAAAATCGTTTCAACTGCTATATTCGTATAAGTTATACAGTCAATTTTCCGTATTTTACTAAGTCGATTTGAGTGATGAAGCACATTTCTTATATGCTCAACTAACCAATGTGTCTTACCTGCTCCAGGACCAGCACTAACTTTAAAATGATGTTCAATATCATCAAGTCTTTTATTAGAATCTATCTGTATTATTGACATAAAAATTCAATTGCCTCCTTAATATAAGTAGGGACAACAAAATCTTTAAAATCATCAGTGCCTTTTTTTTCCAAATTTTCTTCTAATATTCTTGCAAGTTCTAAAGCATTCTCACCTTTTCCTACTGAATTTAGATAACGTGAAGCTATAAGAGCTTTAATTTTATTATCAACAGTCCAATCAGGTTTTGTATTAGCTTTAATACTTTTAACAATTCGAGTATTTTCCTTACTTTTCTTTTTCAAAAGGCCAACAATATCTTCAAAGCTTTTTTCATCTTTGTAAGCTTGCATTAATTTTTTAATTTCACCTTGATTTGACATATAGTCAGTTATTAAAAAATCTGCTTTAGCATTAACTCTTAATATTTCATACTCTAAAGTTTTCCCGAAATTTTTATCTGGACTAAAAAATCTAATATTTGGATGTGTATCATAAGTAGGATAAATATTTTGTTTATATTCATATCCATCAGGATCAATCCCAAATTCAAATGGATAACATTTCTTGTAATTTAAAGTTTCATCTACAGCAGG
>NZ_VPAP01000037.1:0-8922 GCF_013419195.1 Acinetobacter sp. YH12099
TGATACCATTTTTCTTTATACTATCACTGAGGCAGGTTGGACATTTGATTGCTAGAGTTATTTGCATTTCTCTATTTTATCAAAATCCAATCGGCTTTTTCTTCAGCATACTTTTTGAAACACTACCGAGGAGATTATTTATGACATTTAATAACAATGAAAATACACGTGTGTGGTTTATTACAGGTGCAAGCAGTGGACTAGGATACGAATTCACAAAAAAAGCATTGGAGTCAGGAGAGAAGGTTGTTGGTGTTGCTAGAAATATTGAAAAACTGAATGAGTTAAAATGCCAGTTTGAAGGAATGTTACTTCCTTTAAGTCTTGATGTTACTGATAGAAGTGCTGTTTCGACTACAGTGGAAACTGCCATTAAACATTTTGGAAGACTCGATATTGTCATTAACAATGCAGGGAATATGGTAATGGGAATGATTGAAGAATTTAGTGAAGATGAAGTTAGAAGCCAAATGGAAACTAATTTCTTCGGTACAGTATGGGTAAGTCAAGCTGTTATGCCGTACTTGCGGGCACAAGAATCAGGTCATATTATCCAGATATCTAGTATTGGTGGACTGATTAGTGGTCCAATGTCGGGAATCTATAGCGCTAGTAAATTTGCTTTAGAAGGATTTAGCGAGGCTTTAGCACAAGAAGCTGCACATTTTGGTATAAAAGTATCTATCGTAGAACCTGGAGGTTACTGGACGAATCTATACTTAAAAATGAGTTTTACTACACAGAAAAAAGAGTATGATTCATTACGTGAAAAGTTGGCCCAACAATATTCAAACGAATCGGTGGATAGTGATCCTAAGTTAGCCGCCGAAGCTATAATGAAACTGGTTAATAGTGAGAATCCGCCTCTCCGATTAGTTCTGGGAAGCCTTGTATATGATTTAGCTGTTGAAAATGCAGAAAAACGTATATTTACATGGAAAGAGTGGGAATCAGTCAGTCGTTCTTCGGAACATGGGATTCCTGCACCAGAAGGATACGGAATAATTGAGGAATAGAAACCCTAAGAAATAAACTCTCTAAACTACAAAAACTAATTAATGATTTAATATGTTTATTAACTTAATCGCTAGAAAGGGAGGCGATTGTATGGAATTGATAAAAATGAGAGGAATAGAAAAATATTTTGGAGGCAAGCTTCTTTTTACTTTTGATAAATTAACTGTTTTTAAGAACGATATTATTGGTGTAGTCGGGTTAAACGGAAGTGGAAAAACGACGTTGTTGGAGATCATTAACAATGATATAGCTCCTGACAAGGGAAATGTTGAGGTTAAGGGAGATATCTCTTATTATAAACAATTCGGTCAATACCACGAATCAGTAGATTCTTGGCAATTGAAAGAATTTCGCTCCAGCTCAACAATATCTGAAGGTTGGTTCAGTGGTGGGGAAAAAACTCGTTTACGTTTAGCTGAGACTTTTTCTAAGAGTAGTTCAATACTTTTACTAGATGAACCAACAGCGAATTTAGATACTAAAGGGATTCAATTGCTAAAGCGAAATTTAGGAAAATATAACACAATGATGATTATTAGCCACGATACAAATTTATTAGATGAATTGTGTAATCGAATTATTGAGATTGACAACAATACCATTAACTGTTTTGACGGGAATTATACTGCATATAAACAGCAGAAGGAACATCAAATTCACACTGAGAAAAGAGAATATGAAAATTATCAAGCAAAGAAAAAGCAACTAGAGGAAGCTTATTTGCAGAAAAAAAGGCAAGCTGAAGCGATAACAGATAAGCCAAGGAATATGAGTAATTCTGAAATTAGAGCTAGAAGTTTCATATCTACTTACAAGTCTTTTGGAGGGCGACAAAAAGCAATAGCAAAGCAAGCAAAAGCCGTGCAATCACGAATAGAGCAGTTAGATGTAAAAGAACAAGTCGAAGAACAGGCAAATATTCGAATTAATTTTGAGCTAACAAATCCCCCGAAAAATAAAATATTAATTCGTGGTGAAGAAGTAACTTTTGGATATGATAATCATTTGATTTTTAATCATGCCTCTTTTGAAATCCGAAACAAACAAAAAGTTGCTGTATTGGGGGATAATGGAAGTGGTAAATCTACTCTTTTTTCTTTAATCAGAAATAAGTATGAAGGGATCTATGCTGTACCGAAATTAAAAATTGGTTATCTGTACCAAGAGTTTGAAAATTTGCAGCCAGATAAAACTTTACTGGAGTCTGTCTTGTCTGACAGTGTACAAGAAAATCAGGTGGTGTTTCAAAAAGTATGCTGACATTAAATGAAGCCATTATTGATGTAAAAAAAGGTTAAGTCGAAAGCTTTAAAATGGTTTTCAATCTTTTTTGGGCACTGTTGCAAATAGAGATTTGAGTCGATGATGTTCCCTTTAAAAAGTGCTTAGAGACCGAAAACCCTGTTGATTAGACACACTTCACCCTGAGGCTGACCATAATAAAATGACGATGCTTGTCCTTTACGTAGTGCACGCATGACTTCAATACCTTTAATTGTGGCATAAGCAGTCTTCATAGATTTGAATCCTAATGTGGCCCTGATGATTCGCTTTAACTTACCATGATCACATTCAATGACATTATTTTTATACTTAATCTGCCTGTGCTCAATATCTACTGGACATTTTCCTTCTCGCTTTAACCGTGATAAAGCATGGCCATAGGTCGCTGCTTTATCTGTATTGATGACCCGTGGAATTTGCCATTTTTTCACCGTATTGAAGATCTTTCCTAAAAAACAATAGGCTGATTTACTGTTCCGTCTAGCGGAAAGGTAAAAGTCAATCGTATGACCACGTTGATCAACTGCACGATACAGGTAAGTCCATCGCCCCTTCACTTTGATATAAGTCTCATCCATATGCCATGAATGTAAATCTGTAGGGTTACGCCAATACCAGCGTAACCGTTTTTCCATTTCTGGAGCATAACGCTGAACCCAACGATAAATTGTACTGTGATCCACATTTATGCCTCGTTCAGCGAGCATTTCTTGAAGTTCACGATAGCTGATGCCATATTTACAATACCAACGAACAGCCCAAAGAATGATTTCACCTTGAAAGTGCCGACCGTGGAAGGGATTCATCTGCTGTATCTCGAAATAAATAAGATATTTAGCTTATCATGTCAGCCTATTTGCAACAGTGCCTTTTTAGGTGGTTCCGCTAGGGTATACTGAAAATAAACTTGTCCTGTACCTGATTCCAGTAAAACACTCTCCGAAAATATCGAGACGATTCACGGTTGGTTACAGATAGTTTGGGTGTTATTTTTATCTCTATGCTTGATAGGCTTTATGAGCTTACCACAAATAATTTTTCATTCGGTCAGTCCTCGCTTTCATCCGACCAATTTTGACTCAACTCACTCACCAAACGACTCTCATCGCATTTAAAATCAATATAGTGATAGGTATTGGCAGGCAATAGCCAATCCTGCCCTGTCAGTGGACATTTTTGTTCCATATCTTCTGCCTGTGTCCAATCACGGTAATTCATTAGAAAATAATAGGTGGGTACACCTGTGCTTTGTTCAATGATACGGCACAATTCTCGACCTATTTTGCTATGCTCAGAATTGGGATTTTGCATTTGCTCTAAGGCAAAGGCTTCACTTACTGGTTGAGAACCAAGCCACAAACGATATAACGCTTCAGCCTGACGATACCATGACCACACATTATCATAACAAGGGTGATCAGGTTGGGTATATGGGATTTTATATAGAGGAATACCTTGTAAGGTTACTCCATCTAGTAAAGGCGAACTCCAGCCCCAACGCAACATGTAAAATTCAGATTGCGTTGGTACGGCATAACGGGGAAGAGGATAGTCATGGTCTTCTCCGATATACAAGGTTTGAATGGGTTTACCTGCTAACTGTTCGATTTTATTGTGCATTTCTTGGGCATAGCTGTTCATATTTTTACGGTCAAGGGCATCCATTTCAGGACACACCACAGTCACGCGAGTAATATCATTTTGGCTAACAGCTAAATGATGGTTACGGGGTAATATTTGTCCGTTGCCTTCTAAATTTCCTAAATAACAAAATACATCATGGTCGTGGCTATCATCATCTTCAGCGATACCTGTATATTGGGGTATGATAATATCAAAGGCGTGCATTTTTATATCTCATGCTTAATTTATATTAAATATATTTGGGGATGTTGCTGTTGAAATTGGTTAAAGTGCTGTCTTGTAGTGTCAATTTAACCTATACCGTCAATGCCGTACACTCTAAATATTAATAATACTTAAACTACTTGATATTATAACTATAATTTTTCTTATCATATTTACCGAAATAAGGAACAGCTACATCCTTATGCACTGTATTATTACTATCAGTATATGTAATTACTATAGAGTCTTCGGTGTCAGAATATTTTATAGGATACTTAAATGATTGATTAGGAGATAAATTACCTATATTTTCTGATTTATTAGTGGTTTTATAAGTTAAATTAACCTTAGTTATATCTTCGGAGGTTTTGTTATTTATAATTAGCATCCCTTCTGATTCACTTTGACTGGAACAAGCCACAGTAATTAATGCACTTAAGCTAATTACATACAGTTTTCTTATTGAGATCTTCACGAGCCAAACCTTTAGTTATTTTATTTAATACAAAATAATTCTATGCAAGAAATGCCACTCTCAACTTCTTAAGCCTATTGGAATGGCTGTATTACAAGAATTGTAAGTTTAATATTGAAAGTCTAACCTTCGTAAAATAAATGATTTAGCGAAAAAAAGTTGAGAGTTAAGCATAAAATGGAATCTTATTTTTCACCAAAGGAATTAGAAGATGTTAAAGAACCATTAGTTATAACTTTCATTTTGAGACTACCCTAAATTCTGTGTAACTATCTAGTTTTCTAAAATACTTCTTAAATTTTGTCAAAATGGCTTTATTAGCTCGAAAAACTAACTTTCTATACACCATGAAGTACACCGCGACTACCTAAATAACTCAATATACCAATATCATTAGCCTACAGCCTAAGGTTCTAGTCCTCACTAGGGTACCGAAGCAGTGAAATTGGTTTGCCATAGGCATACTAATCAGAGTATGAAAAAGAAACTCCTCTCTCTGCAAATTCTTGATTGAAAACACTAAGAACCTTCATACTAAAAGTATAATAAATAAGTACTAGCCTTTCTATTATGGTGATGTCGTTCATATTCCAAGATATTCTCCGATCATCTAATAACCCCTCCCAACTAGGATCGTTTATTTTAGGTATAGATTGACTGCCGTAAGAAGGTATTTGATCAACTAAATGACGCATATCATCGAGTTTTTGATTTGATAGGGGTTACCCCAGAATTTGGAGAAAATAGTACGACAAGGAATTTTGTCGACTAATTAATTTATTAAAATCAAAGATTTATATTTTTATGCTTTGCCTGTCTGCTAGAGATTGGCAACATGCAATTTAATTGAAAGATTTTTAACGAAGTTCTTAAATAACAACTACATAGAAGTAAATAAATGTACTTACCGCCCTATAATTTCCGTTTTCTGTGCTGACCCCTAATATAGCAGTTTTTCACTGAATAGAACTCAGATAACTTATCATTTGGTGATAGTCAGAAGCCTTTATTCCCTTAAAATAATTTTTGTTTTTGATATCAAGGACTACTTCTACCACAACCTGTAAACAGCGAATAAAAATCTTAAAATTTAAACCCTAATTTCGATAAGAAGGGTAAATATACTTTCTGCTTTTCACTATCTAATAATGCTTCAGCAATTTGTTCAGCAAACACATCGTAACTTCGACCTGCTTGCCCTTGTGCCAAATACGATGCCTCATGTAATTGAGATATTTTTTTAGCGAAGGCAAAGCGTTGATTATCGGTCATGGTTATAAACATATCTACTGTATGTGGATCACGCTCTGTCTTTTCAGCTTTTACCGTTTTGGGCTTGGTTCTTTGTTTAAATTTAAAGGTAAATCCTGTAATAGTGCGACCTTGCTTGTGTTGCTCATATTCAGCAATAATATCCGTGTGTTCGTTAATTTGACGGCACTGTTGCAAATAGAGATTTGAGTCGATGATGTTCCCTTTAAAAAGTGCTTAGAGACCGAAAACCCTGTTGATTAGACACACTTCACCCTGAGGCTGACCATAATAAAATGACGATGCTTGTCCTTTACGTAGTGCACGCATGACTTCAATACCTTTAATTGTGGCATAAGCAGTCTTCATAGATTTGAATCCTAATGTGGCCCTGATGATTCGCTTTAACTTACCATGATCACATTCAATGACATTATTTTTATACTTAATCTGCCTGTGCTCAATATCTACTGGACATTTTCCTTCTCGCTTTAACCGTGATAAAGCATGGCCATAGGTCGCTGCTTTATCTGTATTGATGACCCGTGGAATTTGCCATTTTTTCACCGTATTGAAGATCTTTCCTAAAAAACAATAGGCTGATTTACTGTTCCGTCTAGCGGAAAGGTAAAAGTCAATCGTATGACCACGTTGATCAACTGCACGATACAGGTAAGTCCATCGCCCCTTCACTTTGATATAAGTCTCATCCATATGCCATGAATGTAAATCTGTAGGGTTACGCCAATACCAGCGTAACCGTTTTTCCATTTCTGGAGCATAACGCTGAACCCAACGATAAATTGTACTGTGATCCACATTTATGCCTCGTTCAGCGAGCATTTCTTGAAGTTCACGATAGCTGATGCCATATTTACAATACCAACGAACAGCCCAAAGAATGATTTCACCTTGAAAGTGCCGACCGTGGAAGGGATTCATCTGCTGTATCTCGAAATAAATAAGATATTTAGCTTATCATGTCAGCCTATTTGCAACAGTGCCCTATAAAAAGGGAGCTTTAGAGACTGTAAATAAAACTGTATTTACACAGAATTATTTACACCCTCGTGTGACAGTGCCGCCCTAAATTAAATAACAAATTTTTTCTATCTTTACTCTTGAATTGTCATTTAGATCAGGATAACTACAATAATTCTCTGATCCCCCAAATCTCTCAAGTTTTTCTAATATTTTCCTGTACATACCTCCCTTTTAAGCGTATCTAGATTTGTATTTGGAATTATATATTCTTCTTTTGTAGGTTCCATAGCTATTGGATCACCTGTTACTTCTTTGTACATAACTCCTCCTAGTCTTCGGAATTTTTCTTGTTCGCAATCTATCTCATATAGAACTGTTGACCTATTCTTCTCCTCTTTAAACTCGGTTTCTACCCAAGCTCTTGTTATTTTGGGATTCTTTGTACTATTTAATTTTATAATTTTAGATTGATAATTTGCATTATCTATAATTATTTTTGCAAATATATTTTGAGCATTAAGAACCATTACGCTGATTAATGTAATTTTTAATAGTCTTTTCACCTACTTAGTCTCTTTAAAGCTAATTTCCAGAAATATACTTATATTATTTCTGTTGTTCAATTTATTTTTTAATTTAATAATTTTAAATGGGTTAAATGGGTAAGGACACACAAATGGGAAAAACTCCCTGTTGCTATACGAGATCAATTTAAGAAGTAACTAGCCAAAGTCATAGAGCAGCCACATATTCCAAAGAATATGCTGAGAGGCAATCTTGCAGGTTGCTATAAAATTAAATTATTAAAAGCTGGTGTCAGACTTGTCTATCAATTTAAAGATGATCAGGTAGTTATCTTGCTCATCACAGTCGGGAAACGAGCTGATAGCATAGTTTATGACGAAGCTAAAAAGCGTATTAAAGACTAAAAATGGGAGCTTATAGCTCCCATTTTGAATGGGTTCTAACATTTTGACTTTGCATAGCACCTATTATATTAATTTTAGGAATACTTAAGTTTAGTTAAGAACAATAGTCTTGTTTAAATCTTGAATAAGGAACATTTCTACGTTGTGTTAGATCTTTCCCTTTTAAATCATTGGCTAATTTATCTGATAATTCTTCACTAGATTTTATTTTGTTTGGAACCCATGAATAAGCATGTCTAGGTAAAATTTCAAAAAGATTAGTCATACCAGGTACATAAGAATACTTAAATTGAGTATAAACTTGATCATAGAATCCCTTACAGATTCTATCATTTTCTTTTGAAACTAAATTTCTATTCATAGATGTTGAGAAGTCATATAAGCTCCCATTTTTGTATTCATAATCATATTTTTTCCCAGTTTTAGGACTTTGGCTTGATGTTATTTTTATACCTGAATTAAGCTCTGAAATAGTAATATCTAATGACTCTTTGAATTCAATAGTTTCAGATTTAATTAATTTTGCTAGATCGTTAAACTCATATATAAAATAATGGCTTTCTGGGCTACTCATACCAAACCATGCGCCACATGTACTTGTTACAACATAAGTATTCTGCTGTTGCTTATATATCTTTTCTAAGATTTCACATTGTGGGTCGATCTCACTAATAAAACCAGCATTTCTATTATTGTTCTCAATAGAAAATGGATACTGTTTTACATATAACTCACTGTATTTATTTGTTATTTTATATAAACCAATATTTTCTGGATAACCTTCATTATTTTTTATAAATTTGAATGGCTTAACTTCAATGGCATACGCAACACTACCAGCCATTATGAGAATATTTAGTAGAAATATTTTAGAAAGAGGACTTTTCACTTTAAATACCTTATAAGTTTAAATTATAAAGTAATTTTAGCTACTAATTAAAAAAAAAGGTGAAATATTCAATTATTAATTGTCCATTTAACATAATGGATATTATACGAAGTACACTTGTAACTCCAAAATAGAAATGTCCGGTTTCTCCAAAGTAAAAATGTCCGCTTTTAGAATATGCGCTGTTGCAATTTTCTTAGCGGACGGTTTGATATGTTGGTGTCTATGTCGGATAAAGAACTTAA
>NZ_VPAP01000038.1:0-7891 GCF_013419195.1 Acinetobacter sp. YH12099
GTGTCACAGATGCGAAAAAGCAATTGAGTGCATATTTTGAGTTTTATAATCTGAAACGACCTCATTCGAGTCTAGACAAAATGACACCAAATGAGTTTTACTATGATCAGCTACCCCAACAAAACAAGGTGGCTTAACTAGAGCGGAATATCACTTATAAATACGCTTTTAGTTGTTCAAACAAGTGGAACCACCTCTGTTTGTAATGATATTTTATAAAATTCAATATTAGATCTGCAGAGAAAAACTTATCAAACTAAGTATTGGCTAGTCTTTTTCTTCGAAAAACTTATCAAACGAAGTATTAAGTTAATCTTTTTCTTCAACTTCTTCCTTAAACTCAAACAAATCATTCATCGTACAGTTAAAGTACTTACACAACTTATCGGCGACTGGTAATTCAATACGTACAGCACGGTCATAATACATACTTGTGAGCGTGTTGCGATTGATACCTGTTGCATGCACCACTTCACTTAATTTTAAAATTTTTCTATCGCCCATGAGGCTAGATAACTTACAAGTAATCATATTTAAATTAATTTACAAAAAATAACTTGCTGTGGGTTATTTGAAGTTGTTGACTGAGTAATACTTTGCTAAAATTAACCTACAGCAGGTTATTACAACTTATAGAAAGTATATTTTATCCATTTCAACTAAATTATAACTTTTTAAATATAAGGATTGAACCTGCATTAGATTATTTTGTGGAGATGACCGCCGTGTTACCAAATGAGTTATTGATCAGCCAGCAAGCTCGTGACTTAGGAAATCAATTAATTAAAGAAATGAACATCAATAGAAGTTATGGAATGGCTAATTTTCTTGGAGTAAATACTTGCTATGATAATCATCAGGCTGTACTTATTTGGACATTTCAACTGCTTGAAAGGGAACCTGCCTTAAATGAATTAGCAGAAATTAAAAAATATTTTCTTTTAATCTTTCCAGATAGTGTTTATCAATTAGCCTAAGTTGTTTTTAAAATTAATTTATTAAATAAAAAGCACTAAATCAAAGAAAGCTTTATTTAAAAATACCTATTAATTCAAAAACATACCATTTACTGAATATATGAAGCATAGGTTCCTGCTCTATCACTCACTCGTACTAAAATTACATCGCTCTTTTTACTGATACTAAACAATTTATGTCCACGCCACGTTCTGCGGCTTCGAGGGCTAGTTTTTGTTGAACCACTGAGAACAAGGACAACAAACTGCCTACTATATTTTCCCGGAGAGTGGTGTAGGAACTTTTTCATTATTGCTAATCATATCAGCGACAACATCAGCAACGAGCTCCTCTATTCCTGAGAATGCTTTAGACTGATCCGCATCAAGCCAAGACAATGATGGAAACTCAGCACATCATTCGTTTAAGACCTATTTTAATGACGGCACTGGTCGCAAGTTTAGGTTTTATTCCAATGGCGTTAAACACTGGAATTGGTGCAGAAGTACAACGACCACTAGCAACAGTTGTTATCGGCGGTATTGTATCTTCTACAATTTTAACTTTGTTTGTATTGCCTATTTTATATCAATGGGCGCATGGCTCTGAGAGTAGCAAACAGCAATCCGACGAAATTTAAAATCAAAAAAAGCAGCTTAATTACTAGGTTATGCCTAATTAAGCTGCTTTTAATATTGTATGCCCAACATTTTATTGATAAAGCTTACTGCGCTTCATCCCGACAATTTTCATTTAAAAACTCAAACTCTATCGTTGTATGCGATAAATGATAGGAAGATAATTTAGCTGCAACTTCTTGTTTAAGCCTAATTAATTCTTTAACGTCAAAGTTGTCACTCAGCTCAAGGTGCGCTGTTAAAACGTGACTTTCACCATCTAGTGACCAAAAGTGCATGTGGTGGATACCATTAACTTCAGGAAATTCCATTAGTGATAGTTTAATACGCTTTTGAGTCTCTTTATCGGGTGCAGCTTGAAGAAATAAAACGAGTGTTGATTTCAGGTTTTTGAAAACATTAAACAAGATGAACAGCGTGAACCCTATTGATAAAAGGGGATCTAATATCGGCAGTTCAGCGAACAACAGTACGATAGAGACTATAAGAACGGCAACCCATCCAAGTACATCTTCAAGAAGGTGCCATGTCAGCACTTTCTCATTTAATGTTTCACCCGCTTTTAATTTTAATACAGCATATCCGTTAACGGCAACGCCGAGTATCGCTAGCCCTAACATCCCCTCGACTACAGGCATTTCAGGATTGGACAGCTTTGGAATTGCTTCAAATAAAATCCAAATTGAGCCAATGATTAAAACAATACTGTTTATCAATGCGCCAAAGAGAGTAAGTCTACGATAACCATAACTAAACTTATCTGATGCTTCTTTATCTGAAAAACGACTTAAAATCCACGCAAAACCTATTGAAAGACTATCACCAAGATCGTGAACTGCATCTGCCATTATCGCCGTACTGTTAGTGAGCCAACCACCTATAAATTCGATAATAGTGAATGTCACATTAAGGAAAAATGCCCAACCAATACGGTCATCTTTACCATGTTGATGACTATGATTATGGTTGTGCATTTTGTACCTCTAGTACTTTTCTATTTCTTAGTTTTGATACATTCATATTAATCAAGTGACGTATCAAGCGTTGATATATCCAGCGTTTGAACCCCGACAAGTTAGTCCCTTTTTCGAGATAGAACTCATCAGGGGAATCATAAAGCCCAAAGTCATCATGAATACCTTCTTTTTGAATATAGGTATTTTCTCCACGCCAATCTGTATCTGGTGATGAAAAGCACTTTGTTGCAACACCATAACCACAAAAATCATCTTTTACTTGGTCAAATTTCTCCTGTAGAGAGCTTAAGTATTGCTCATCCAATATAAAGCCCTCTAAGTTTATCCAACGCCCTTCAAAGTAAACTTCTACCCAACTATGAATGATGTATTTAGGTGCTAACCAAAATACATAGCTTGGGATAGCACCTTTTTGTAGTTGCTGGTCTATGGTAAACCCATGAAATCGGCATTGAATGCCTAGTCCACGCAATAGTGCCATTAACAGATTACCCTTAGTATTACATTGTCCATAACCATCTGCTAGCACATCGCTTGCTGCAATATCATCGCTTTCATTATAACCAAAGAAAATCTCATCTTTTACAAACTGATAAGCGGCACCAATTTTGTTGAAGTTATCCAAGTTTTTCCACCTACGTTGATCGATCAAGGATTGGATATCTTTGTGTTCAAAATTAACGATATTCGTATTGTTTAAATATTTCTCAGTCATTTTTTATATATCCTTTTCGTTGCATACTTATACTATAGACTCTATAGTAACTATAGAGTCAAATGTCTGGGGGAAATTGATGAAAATAGGCGAATTGTCAAAAAAATCGGGCTGTTCAATACAAACGATTAGATATTATGAAAGAGAAGGATTTCTGTTAAATCCAAATCGTTCAGAAGGTAATTTCAGGCTGTATGATAGCAAAGCACTTAAACAATTGGAATTCGTAAAGCATTGTCGCAGCCTAGATATATCACTCAATGATATTAAACGTCTTATCGAATTAAAAAATAAGCCAGAAGAAAGCTGCTCTAGCGTTAATGCATTAATTGATCAGCAACTTGCACTAGTGAATAAACGCATGAAAGAATTAAGGGCGCTTAAAGCTGAATTACAACAAATGGCTAGTGCTTGTGGTTCGAACAACCCAACATACTCATTATATTCTGCTGACCATGTAACACGGCAAGTATATTGTTTACTATCCATTTGAAACCCCATAATGTTTTAAGTCTATGTATAAAAGTACGATTTTCACTTAGCAGTACTTAAATAATCACCCCACCACTGCATCATTTCAGTCCGCTGGGCTAAATAGTCAGCGTGATTATAGCTGGCACGGGTACGGTTCTTATCAATATGTGAAAGTTGTGCCTCAATCCAGTTATCCTGGAACAAACCTGAGTCATTCAAAATGGTACTAAAAGTGGAACGTAGTCCATGAGAGGATAATTGATGTTTTCCATAGCCCATCTTACGTATAGCCATATTTAATGTATTAAAATGAATCGGTTGATTATGTTTCCGTGGGCTAGCAAAAATGTACTTTTCACCGTATGACCATTGCATGACGTCTTTTAAAATATCTAAAGCCTGATCTGAAAGTGGAACTAAGAAGTCGGGAATCTCATGGCCTAATATGACTTTTCGTCGAAACTGTTTAATATGCAAGGCAGGTATTTTCCAGACTTTTTCATTTAAATCAAAATGATGAGGCTCAGCCAATAACAATTCAGCCCCTCGCACGCCAGTATGTAATTTGAACAGCAGTGCTTTTTTAATAATCGGATGGGCATCCAATTTTTGTAATTTATACTTAAAATCAGATATATCCTCCGCTTTCAAATACGGATAATTTTTCTTGATTTTACTGTTAATGGCGATTTTATTTAAACCATGCGCGATGTTGAATTCACAATAACCCATCGCTACAGCGTAGTCATAAATTTGGTTCAAATAACTACAAGCTTTCTTGACAGGTTCTTTTACTTGGCGTCCCTCTATTTTTTTGATTACTGAAACCAGGTCATAACGCTTGATGTTTTGAAAAGGTAGATCCTGAAGGTCTGGATAAATATCTTGCTGTAAGCATCTTTCTGCTAACTGTAGTACACCACAGCGGGGTAGATCGTTGAAGGCATTTTTCAGTTTGAACTGTAACCACTCCTCCCCGACCTTACCAAAGGTGATGACATTAGAGGCAGTATCTTGTTCAAAACAGAAATCATTGTCTTTAAAGTCATCTCTGACTTGTCGTGCCTTTTTCAGCGATAAATCAGGATAACGACCTAACTGAATGCGTCGACGTTTTTTAGTTTGTGGATCTGTATAGCGATAGCACCAAGATTTTCTTCCACTCGGCTCAATCTTCAGGCTAAGCCCATCTTCATCGGATAAAAAACTGGTTTTTTCCTTACAATGAGCTTGGCGAACTTTAATTTCAGTAAGACTCATGGAATTTAAATGAAACCTAACAATGGGTTGATTGGATCAATTATATCAAAATAGAACGCTTTATGTATGATGCGTACACTACGCATCATATAGATTTGTAAAGTATTGTTTTATAAATTTATTATTCAATATACTTTAATTTTAGTAACCAGTAGGAGTACCACTTCTTTTTTAGTTCTCAAATATCACGTTTTTTTTGACGCAATGATTCTATCTCGGACTTCGTCAGCTGTTTTACGAGAGATGAGGATATACTTTACCTCCCACTCTGTGAGCCTTTCAACGTCTCACGGCTCTATTTAATGTTATTGAATAATCAATGGATACCAGTAAAGCCTTTTAGGTCTGCTATTGTTTCTAATACAATAGTCTCCACGATCAAGGATTGGACTCAATGCATATTCCAGCATAAACCTACCACCTATTCCTATTCGCACCCTACCACTCATTCCTATTCCAAATCGGCCACTTAGGGTTTATTCAGTAATAGAATTTAAAGGCTTTATTGCCCAAACCTATATTCTTAAAAGCTTATTCAGCAATATAATTCTTAGATAAATTGCATATTCTTATCGTAAAGGACACTGATTCTTCTTTCATTTGGACAGTTACTATGAATTCACTTCCGTCCTAATAATCTGCCCCAAAAGCTTTTTGGCTTCCGATTCGGATCGGCTTTGTTGCACAAATACCTAAGAATATGATTTTATTAAATTTATTCTTAGGTTGAAATTTTCACAAACCTTTAAAAATCAGTGCCTTGCAAAATGTTTATGCAACAAAGCCTATTTAAATCGGCAACTTGAACATATTGATAAGTTAATAAATAATCACATAGATCAAGATCCAACATTGAAACAGGATTTGAAATTACTGCAAACTATTCCTTCAATCGGTGAACGATCAGGCTTATTACTGTTGGGGTTATTTCATTCGCACAAGTTTGAAAAAGCAAGTCAAGCTGCTGCATATGTAGGTTTGGTTCCAGTACATCAGTTGTCTGGCAGTTCAGTCAACAAGCAAAGTCACTTATCAAAAGCAGGTGACAGTAAAATACGCTCAGTATTGTATATGTCGGCATTAACAGCGATTAAATATAATCCACACATTGAAGCTTTATATCAACGATTATTAAGCCAGGGTAAAAATAAAATGTGTGCTTTAGGTGCTGCAATGCGCAAGCTTATACATCTGTGTTATGGCGTTTTAAAACATCAGACTGCCTATCGAAGAGATTATTTAGTGGTCGAATAATCTCAAAACCTGATTGACTACCAAGACGGTATCTCAGGTCCCGAATTTATCAGTCACGAATTTGTGCGCTGGGCTACTGAGCACGGTATTCGTATTGAATATATTCAACCGGGTAAGCCACAGCAGAATGCGTATATTGAACACTATAATCGGACCATACGTTATAGTTGGCTGAGCAAGCATTTATTTGATACTTTGGATGAAGTACAAGATTATGCAACAAACTGGTTGTGGCATTACAACCATGAAAGACCACATCAAGCTAACAAAGGAAAGCCACCTCTAATGGCTGCTTAACCTCTACTTTTAACTTCGGTTATTTATTGAAGGATTACCTTAAAAACTATTAATGTAGCTCCATTTTAAATAAAGAACCGCTTTTTTATTCAAAATAGGGTAGGAACGACTTTAACTAAATCAGTAAGGAATACTTAATGAAATATATCTAATCTCACCTATATTGTTATATGAAATATATATTGTAAATGGAATATCTTCAATTTTCCATTTTTGGCTTCTAACCACGCCATCATCATTCTTAATAAATAATGGCACTCCTAATATATTTTCAATTTCAGCTTTATTCATTGAAAATTTTAAATTAAATGGCAGTTCTTGTTTATATTGAGAAAAGCCTTCCACACCATCATTATAAAAAAATATAGTCGTTAAGTATATTTTTTCACCAGTTATGGGTTTGTCCTCCTGATTTAAATAAAAAGACTCATCAGTAAATATAAAACCCAATCCCTCATCATATTTACTAATATAAAAATTATACTCATCCAATAAATCACCATCTTCATCATAAATTGGTAATTTAATTTCCTCTTGACTTTTCACAAATTGATTTTTAACAAAAAAATCAACTAATTTTTCATCAATATTTGACTTACCCAACAGTGATATTAAATGATCAATAAACTTATTTGTCATTCTTTCTCGCCTCCTCATCCATAATATTTTTCAAAAATTTATCATAATCAGCATTATTTTTACAGCTCAATGTAGTACATGCTTCTTGCAACTTTGTAACGTACTCAGGCGTTAATTTTTTTGCATTATCTATCATTGCCTCAGAATCCCTAATTTGTGCTGCTTGTAAATCATTTGCATCATTTTCAATGAGTCCTTTATTATTTTTTCCTGCATAGGTTGGACCTGCGGCATGCACCTCATTTGGTACAGTTACACTCATTCCTTCATTAATAATACGATTTTTCTCTGCTTGAGTTAAGGGCGCTTCCTTTAAGTCTTCAGCTCTCTTTAATAATGCAGCTTTAGACGGCTGATGATCTCTAGCCACGGTTCCATCTCCAGTGACTTTCTTTTGATTTCCATAATTATCAACCCATCCCACATCAAGAGATTGCTTTTGATTTATTTCAATATCAGCATCTTTCCCCTTAGTGACACCTTTACCTACTCCAGCACCTACAACTCCAGCCACAGCATTAATTAAATATTCTGCACCTTGTTTATTTTTTTCCTCTGTACACGACAAATTTCACAGAACCCTTATCCTATCAGGATTCTGCTTTCTTAAAATTGCCAAAATTTCCTTAAACTCTTCTTTTTTCCCAAAACCAATTAAACGCTGAATCGCCATTTGAACA
>NZ_VPAP01000039.1:0-6429 GCF_013419195.1 Acinetobacter sp. YH12099
TGGCCACTTGGTGGGTATGGCCCGCTTTCTTGACCAGGTGCGTGGCAATGACGCGGTAAACGATGCCCAGCACCCACCCCATGATCTCGGGCCGGCTGGCAAACAGGAAACGCAGCTGAAACGGGAAACTCAACACCCATTGGCGCATGGGCTGTACGGGCAGAACCTCATCGACCAGTAGCGCGGCGCTTTCGGCCATACGCCGTGCGCCACAACTAGGACAGAAGCCCCGACGTTTGCAGCTGAACGCAACCAGGTGCTCAGCGTGACACGACTCACAACGCACCCGCAGAAAGCCGTGTTCGAGACGGCCGCATTTGAGGTAGTCATCAAACTCGCGTTGCACATAGCCGGGCAGTTCCCTGCCCTGCGCCGCCAAATGGGCAGCGAACGTCTGGTAGTATTCTTCGACGATCCGATAGAGCAGGGTTTGCTCGGGCCGGTGACGCTGGTAACGACCAGTGTTCTCGTCCCGGCTGGCCATCCTGGCCGCCACTTGGGGCATGATCCGCATCCTTGCGATAGCCATAGCTAAACTCGGGTGCCTCGTCATCAGGCCCGAGGCGAATACTGCCAAAGCGTGACAACCCCAACCAGAGTGTAAAAATGACAAAGCCACTGGTCACTAATAAGTACAACCAGCCAAAGTCATCAGCGGTCGCATCCAGTGCTTTTTGCGCTAACTCTTGAACGCCATCAGGGTTACTGACTGTGGCAATTAAAAACAAACCAATAAAGAGTATTGATAGGTAAAAAACGGTTCCTACGTCTCCTAAAAGACGGTTTACCCATTGCTTAAACGTACTCATTACTTTCCTTAGAACTTACTATTTAACTAACTATTTCTTACAGGCAACCACTTGAACGACTGCTCCTTTACCCTGGTGATAGTTTCCTTCAGAGATTTCACGCTCTACTTCAGCACCTATTATAAAATCCAAACCGTTTAGTTCTTGCTGCAACCCTTCAAGCGACATAAACATATCTATTTGCGAGGCAGGAGGACCACCCACTCCATCCATGTCAATATGAGCAGCTGTATAGGCTTCTAGCATAAAGACGCCATTTTCTTTTAATGCAGCCACTGCCTGCTTATGCAATTTCAACCGTAACTCAAGAGGCACATGAGCGAAAATTGAAACGATGCCATCCCAAGCGTCTACGCCTAAATCATACTCATTTAAGTTGGCTACCACTGTGGTGATTTTTACACCCTGTTCAGCCGCCAATTTGTGTGCTTTTTCTAAGCCGACGCTAGACTGGTCAACCGCTGTAACGTCATAACCTTGCTTGGCTAAAAACACAGCATTGCGACCTTCACCTTCGGCTAAGCAAAGAACCTTACCTCCTTTAGGTAATTTAGAAAATTCGGCTTGTAATAAATAAAGGCACTCAAGATTTTTATGCTTATTTTTCTAATTGGGAAGCTGTTCTATTTACCCAAATATCGGAAGATGTTATTTTTGCCTTTAACGAATACGCAGCATTAATACGCGAAGACTTGTTTGTTGCAGATGACGAGGAATTTGAGGTTTTAGCAGTTATAAACCTCTCTCCAACTAAAGATGTTAATGGAAATTATGGTCTAATTTTTTATACCGCAATCGAAGACGAAGAGATCAATGAATATAATGCAGGTATGCTTTTTTCTGATATAGTGCTAGTTTACGATAATGGATATTTTAACACTGTTCGCTTTGAGGACATAATTGATGAAGATCAAGAAACAATATTGGATGAAGGCATTCATAATACAAGAATTGAGATTGAAGGTTATGAGTTTGAAATAAAAATTAAAACCATTTTAGATGAAATATCAAGCGATGATTTTTCAAAAAACTTGGCATTTAATAATAAAATTGAAATTGATATAGACTCTGAATCCGTTAAATTAGGCTCCACTTTAGAAGAAGTCTTAAGCGACATGAAACTAAGTTTATATCTAGGAATTTATTATATAAATCACCACAAACATTCTAATGTTCAAGTTACAAAAGATATGGTTGTTTCTTATGACATTGACACAGAAGGATACGGCTTTATAGTTATCAAATATACTGTTGATGAAAAAGATTATTTCACCTCAAAAACCTTTTTAGTTGCTAAAGATGGGGATGTAATACATGATTCACAAGTTATAATTAATATAGCCGATATGGATCTTTCTGACATAACTGATTATTCTGACATAATTGACTATGGTGTTAGCTATGCCTCATATGGTTCAATCAACAGAAATCCATTACTAATTGTGCCAATGGATTTGGATTTTTCGGGTCTAAAATTAGATTTTGAGGTACTAATTTACGATCTCTACGATTTTAATGAAATTTCAAATGAGTTTATTACCGTTTTAATAGGTGAGGATTTTGTATATGACAACACAAGTGTCGGTTTACAATGGATAACGATTAATGCAATCGACTCTAATGATGATACTTATGAATTCCAACTCTTAATTGCTGTCTACGATAACAATGATGAAAACTATGCAATACCTTATCTATCACATGAATTTGTCAATATACTAGGCGATTATAGGTTTCAAGAGGGATATGGTGTCGAAGGCATAAAATACGATGAAGAATCTCAAAAATTTCTTTATGCAGAATATATAGATATATATTATTGGGGAATTGATGAGCCTAAAACTTTTTACTTGTCCGAAACAAATTTTAAAAATGGCTTTTTTGCACTTACTCTAAATGTTTGGGGAATTGACGTAGACTTCACGGTGCCAGTATGAGAGTAAAATACTAAACATATTAAAATCTAATGTTTTGGTTAAATATTAACATATAAAAGTTGTGAAGAATTTAATAATCATCACATCTTTTTTTATGCAAATTTTTATTTGGTTTAAGATTTGTAACCAGTATTAGTAGTTTTTTATATGTAAAAACACCATTATTTTGTATGCTTGCTATATGTCCAATTTAAATGGCAATAGTTGACAAACTGTACGTTTCATCTTATAATTAATTATATAAACTATTAAAGATTATGCAATTAAAGGGAATTTATGGAAAGAAATATTAGGGATTCACAAAATTTCTTACACGATAAAAAATTAGTTAGTAGCCTTGTTGAAAATAGCAATATAAATAATACTGACATTGTATATGAAATAGGTCCGGGAAAAGGCATAATAACCGAACATTTATTAAGAGTAAGTAAAAGTGTAATTGCAATTGAATTAGACACCTCTTTGTATCAATTTTTAAAGCAAAACTTGAATAGTGAAAAACTAACACTTATCAATCAAGATTTTATGAACATAAAACTTCCTGATGGCAATTATAAAGTTTTTTCTAATATACCGTTTAATATGACGGGAGAAATCTTAACAAGATTACTAACAGCAATCAACCCGCCACAAGATATGTATATTATAATGCAGTACGAAGCAATGTTAAAATACGCAGGCACTCCATATTATAAAGACACATTAAAATCACTTATGTTCAAACCGTTATATGATATAAAACTGGCTTATGAGTTTTTGCCTTCAGATTTTAAACCAAAACCCAACGTGTCTATAGTTCTTGTGCATTTCCATAAAAAAGAATATTGTGATATAAAAAAAGCAACAATGTTAGAATATTGGGATTTTTTATCATATATGTATACTGCCCCAGGATTAAATTTTAAACAAAAAACAAAAAATATTTTTTCTTATGAACAGCAAAAACGTTTGAAAAAAATTATCAATTTAGATAGTGAACTAAATTTTTCCGATTGGACATATATTCAATGGATTAAAATGTTCGATACATATAAGCAGTTTGTATGCCAAGACAAGAAAAAACTCGTAGAAGGTTCTTATCAAAAACTTTTAAAAGAACAATCAAAATTAGAAAAAGTCCACAGAAGCAGAACTCAAAGATATTAAATAAAAGGGTACTTAATTGGAAAAAGGTTACTACTTATTTGCATATGTAGAGATAAACAAGTATGCCAATTTTTATAAAACAGATACAAAAAGGCACGACCAAAATATTTCACTTTGGGAATATGATGGTGGTAAATTGTCATTATTAAGATATTGGGAACTAGAGCGTTTATCCAGAATAAAACATCATAATAAAGCTTTTTATTCTGAAACTCAATTCAAAAATATTGTAAATGTTTTATTATCTGAATTTAATCTGCAATTATCAGATATAAAAGAGTATAGGAAGAATAAACGCCGTTTTTCTCCAAGTCCAGCCACTGTAGACCGCGAATGACGGCCTGCTTTGCCAGTGGGTGATTCTGAATCCGGCCCGTGTAGCCATCGATCCCGCCGAAAATTCACCCGTTTTTCCCGACAGCCGGGGCCAACCCAAGCCGCCGGCATAACGCATCCCTGCCGCGGCTGAATTACCGCAGCATCGTGATCGGAATCGTTTGGGACGGGTCAGGTAAACAGACCCGGCGACAGGCCAGCCGGTGGTGCCCGGCTCTCGGGCAACGGGCTGGACTCGTTGGTTTCGGCTTTTTGCTTCAGATGGTCGAGGATCTGCTTGATCACTACCGGATCTTCAATACAGGCAATCACCTTCATGGCACCGCCGCATTCGCTGCAAGTCTCGATGTCGATTTGGAATACACGCTTGAGCCGCTGTGCCCATTTCATCGACGCTCGCCGCCCAGCGGGTGTTGGCGGCTCATCCGATACCTTGACCTTTTTGCTCCCCTTGCCCCTCATGGCAGGTGTAACCAGGGCGCGGTGCTTGCTGTTGGGCGCAAACACCCCATGAAACCGGGTAAGGTTCACACGTGGCTTCGGCACCAACGCCGACAGTCTTGCGATGAAGTCCAGCGGCTCAAAGATCACATGCGTGGTGCCGTCCCGGTACGGCGTCTTAAGCTGGTAGCGCACGTTGCCATTCTTCGTGAGCGACAGCCGTTTCTCAGACACCGCCGGGCGGCTGATGTAGTGGCACAGCCGTTCGAGTTTGCTGCGCTCATGGGCCTTGGCCGCTACGCCGGCATGTAGCGAGAAACCGGCAACCTTACCGGGCATGTCACCAAACTGATCTTCCGGGTCGCAGGCGGGCAGTGTCTGCAGGGTGAACACCTTGCGCCCTGCCTGTGGCCCCACGGCGATGCGATACGTGATGGAATGCCCCAGCAGTGGAGTCATCGCATCTTCATCCACCGCATCCAAGGCCAGGTAACTGTTTTCAGCATCCCGCTCCAGTAGGCCTTGCCGCTCCAAATAGCGGCCGACCCGATGGGCGATGGTGTGCGCCAGTTGGGTGAGTTCGGCGCTGGTCGGCGCCCTGACCCAGAGGAACCGGGCTGTTCCATTGGGACGCTCAACGTACACGCCATCGAGGAACAGCATGTGAAAGTGAATGTTGAGGTTCAGTGCACTGCCGAAGCGCTGGATCAGGGTGACGGCACCGGTCTTGGCCGCTTGGTGGGTATAGCCCGCTTTCTTGACCAGATGCGTGGCGATGACGCGGTAAACGATGCCCAACACCCGGCCCATGACCTCCGGCCGGCTGGCGAACAGAAAGCGCAATTGAAAGGGAAAGCTGAGTACCCATTGGCGCATGGGCTGTACGGGCAGAACCTCATCGACCAGTAGCGCGGCGCTTTCGGCCATACGCCGTGCGCCACAACTAGGACAGAAGCCCCGACGTTTGCAGCTGAACGCAACCAGGTGCTCAGCGTGACACGACTCACAACGCACCCGCAGAAAGCCGTGTTCGAGACGGCCGCATTTGAGGTAGTCGTCAAACTCGCGTTGCACATAGCCGGGCAGTTCCCTGCCCTGCGCCGCCAAATGGGCAGCGAACGTCGGGTAGTATTCTTCGACGATCCGATAGAGCAGGGTTTGCTCGGGCCGGTGACGCTGGTAACGACCAGTGTTCTCGTCCCGGCTGGCCATCCTGGCCGCCACTTGGGGCATGATCCGCATCCTTGCGATACTGTGTTTTTATACAGTTTATCGCTCAGCTGCGAGATATTGAAGTCTCAGCTGTGATGCCAGCCAGTGCCAGACATTGCCTGTGAGTGCCAGTCACTCCCACTCTATTGTAAACAAGACATTTTTATCTTTTATATTCAATGGCTTATTTTCCTGCTAATTGGTAATACCATGAAAAATACCATGCTCAGAAAAGGCTTAACAATATTTTGAAAAATTGCCTACTGAGCGCTGCCGCACAGCTCCATAGGCCGCTTTCCTGGCTTTGCTTCCAGATGTATGCTCTTCTGCTCCTGCAGCTAATGGATCACCGCAAACAGGTTACTCGCCTGGGGATTCCCTTTCGACCCGAGCATCCGTATGAGACTCATGCTCGATTATTATTATTATAGAAGCCCCCATGAATAAATCGCTCATCATTTTCGGCATCGTCAACATAACCTCGGACAGTTTCTCCGATGGAGGCCGGTATCTGGCGCCAGACGCAGCCATTGCGCAGGCGCGTAAGC
>NZ_VPAP01000040.1:0-5028 GCF_013419195.1 Acinetobacter sp. YH12099
GTAAATTTTCAGCGTTGCTGGCTCCCCGTCAGCCGGATTGGGTTGCATCGCAGGGGTGTCGAAAGAGTCAACTGCGGTCCAAAGCTGTTGGACTTGGGTGAAAAGGGCGTTTATTCTTCCTATACGTAGGTTTGCAAATCCTTCTTTAATTGCTTCTTCCGTTAAGGAACTAATCCACAATCTTTTGATAGGTGCTTTCGTTCCTGACTTTAAGAATACCCATCGCTGGATAACCTCTCCTTCTTGTCCAGCATCCCCGCAGTTGATAATTTCTTCGGCGTTTACAAGAAGTTGTTTGACAATTTTAAATTGCTTTTTAATTCCTTCATCATCTATGACCTTAATTCCAAATCGAGAAGGAATCATGGGCAATTTTCTTAAATCCCAATATTTCCATTCCGGTAAATAATCGTTTGGTTCTTTAAGCGTGCACAAATGCCCGAAAGTCCAGGTTACTTGATATCCATTACCTTCGTAATACCCATCTTTACGAGTATTAGCACCGATAATGGCAGCGATATCCTTGGCAACACTTGGTTTCTCAGCAATGCAAACTTTCATGAATTAACGCGTAAATTTCTTTATATTAAATGAATAAAGATGTTTTTCATCTTTATCTTGTTCTAAAATATCTTCTTCTTCCCATTCTACCCAATTTACAAAAGGGAAAAAGGTGTCAGCTTCTTCAAATGTGTTATGTACTTGTGTGACATACATTTCATTTAAAAGTCCTGTTTCTAAGGCCAGTTGGTAGATTTGAGCACCACCAATAATGAAGCATGTTAAGTCTTTTCCTTCAAGATGTTGTGCGACTTCTTTTAAATCATAAATCACTGTTGCACCTTCTGCACTATAGTTTTTATCTCGTGTTAAAACGAAGTTTAAACGATTTGGAAGCGGTCTGTACTTCTGAGGAATAGATTCCCAATTTTTTCTTCCCATTACAACAGCGTGACCCGTTGTCGTTTCCTTAAAAAATTGCATATCTCTTGGTAAGTGCCAAAGCAAATCATTGTTAGCACCCATTTCTCGGTGTTTCCCAATTGCAACAATTAAGCTATATTTAATACCCATTTCTGTTTCCTTATATTTTAAAGCTAATTAAATTGCAACAGCTGCTTTAATGTGTGGATGTGGATCGTATCCAACTAATTCAAAATCTTCAAATTTAAAAGAGAAAATATCTTTAACATCTGGATTTATTTTCATTGTTGGAAGTGGACGTAATTCTCTAGATAATTGAAGCTTAGCTTGGTCAAAATGGTTGGAATACAAATGCGTATCTCCAAAAGTATGAACGAAGTCTCCAGCCTCCAATCCACAAACTTGCGCTAGCATCATTGTAAACAATGCGTAGCTTGAGATGTTAAAAGGAACACCCAAGAAAACGTCTGCTGAACGTTGGTAGAGTTGACAACTTAATTTTCCATTTGCAACATAGAACTGGAACATGTTGTGACAAGGAGGTAAAGCCATTTTATGAATGTCTGCTACGTTCCACGCACTTACGATATGTCTTCTCGATTCCGGATTGTTTTTCAAACCATCTATCAAGATTTTAATCTGATCAATAGTTCCACCTTTACCGTCGGGCCAAGAACGCCATTGATGACCATAAACAGGTCCAATATTACCATCTTCGTCCGCCCATTCGTCCCAGATTGAAACTTTATTGTCTTTTAAATATTTAATATTGGTATCACCACTAATAAACCATAGAAGTTCATGAATAATCGAACGAAGGTGTAATTTCTTTGTTGTAATTACCGGAAAACCTTTACTCCGAGCTCCTAGTCGCGAGTTGCAGCGACGGCATCGTCGGCTGTTGCACCTTGTCGGCCGAGGATCCCGAGTTCTGGCCCGACGCCCTCAAGGGGGAGGCCGCATATCTGCACAAGCTCGCGGTGCGACGGACACATGCGGGCCGGGGTGTCAGCTCCGCGCTGATCGAGGCTTGCCGCCATGCCGCGCGAACGCAGGGGTGCGCCAAGCTGCGGCTCGACTGCCACCCGAACCTGCGTGGCCTATACGAGCGGCTCGGATTCACCCACGTCGACACTTTCAATCCCGGCTGGGATCCAACCTTCATCGCAGAACGCCTAGAACTCGAAATCTAACGTCCGTTCGGGCATCGAGGTCCATGTCGGGGTGGGACGGGCCCGTGGCTTCAAGATCACTTGCAGTCCGACCGCGATGTCTTGGTTGCGCGAGAGGTTGTCGACAGGCCATGCTGAGTGTGCGATGGTTGATCGCTTCCTCGCCGCTCTCCACGGCGACGATGGCCGCCGCCATCAGCAAGTGCGCCAGTTCCCCTATGGTGCCCTCGCTGCGTGTGAGCAGGTAGCGAGCCATGTCCAGCGTGGCAATTGGGGAAGGCCGGCGCAGCGGGAGCGAAGCGGCGAAGCTGGCCAGCAGTGAGCAGCAATCGTCGTTGGCCTCCCATACCGGCAGCATCATCGGCTCGAAGCGATTTTCCAACTGGTCATCGGAGCGGATGGCTAGGTAGGCGTCGCGCGTGCCTACCCCAACCAACGGGATGCGCAGTTCGTTGCCGAGGAAGCGCAGCAGGTTGAGGAATTCCCGGCGGTTGACGCTGTTGCCGGCCAGCACGTTGTGCAGCTCGTCGATCACCAGCATGCGCACGCCGACCTTGCGCAGCAGTGCCAGAGCCAGTTGCTCCATTTCCGGCAACCGTGGGCGTGGGCGCAGCGGCGCACCCATCGCGGCGAGCAGCGCGACGTAGAAGCGGATCACGGACGGCTCGGACGGCATCTGCACGACCAACACCGGGATGTGCTCCTGGTCGGCGTCGGAGCTGGCCGGGTGGGTGCGGCGGAACTTCTCGACGTTCATCGACTTGCCATTGTTGGTCGGGCCAACCAGCAGCAGGTTGGGCATGCGTTGCTTGTTTGGCCACGCATAAAGGGCTTCCAGCCGGTTCAGCGCCTCGACTGCGCGCGGATAGCCGATCCAGCGGTCGGCGCGAAGGCGCTGGATGCGCTCGTCCGCCGGAAGACGGGCCAAGCCCTGGGCCGCCGGCAGCAGGTGGGACAGGTCGATGATGGGATATTCGTCCACGGCTACCACTCCTCAATCTGGTCGAACGGTTTGGCGGGTGGCAAGTTGTCTGCCTGCGGGTCGGCAATATCCGTATCCGGCGGAACGGGCTTGTCCGGCCGAGCTGATGTCTTGAGGTGCTGGCGGCGATCCGCGTCACGCCGCGCCTTGCGTGTGGCCTTCTGCGCGCTGGTCACAATCTCACGCATCTGGCCGATCATGCGGAACAGCGCCGACTCATCCACCTGTTCGCGCCCTTGCTGCCGCAGTTTCGCCAGCGCCTGCCGTTGTTCCCAGAGGGTGACAGCCGGATGCGACAAGGTACGGTAGGGAATTTCCAGGTAATGCTGTCCCTCCGGTTCCAGGACCCAGATACGGCTGATGTCGCGCGGATCGCGCCGGATCAGAAAGGACGGCCAGCGTTCACGCCGCGCAATCCACGGCTTGAGCGCATCGGCGTAGTAGTGGATGTGGTCGATGACAAAGCCGGTGCGGGTCAGCGTGCGCCGGAGGATCGGCAGAAAATCGACCAGGAACGAAGTAGCGCGTGTGACGACGGCCGGTACGCCGACACGCGCCACGGCCTCGGCCCAGCGCGCGGCCGGCGGTTGGAGCAGGCCGTTGTGCACCGAACCGTGGTAGGTGCCGACCGCCAATGTGAGCCAGCGCTCTAGCTCGCGCAGCGTCAGGGCGGCCTTGTTTTCGGAATCGTAGTCGCCGCGCTGGTCAGGGTTGGAGAAGGTCGTTCCCGGCAGTTCGTCGTGAATCATCTGCATCGCCGTGCCGATGATCCGTTCCACGATGCCGCCATAGTGCGGCTGTCCCAGCGGGCGATAGTCCAGCCGGATGCCATGCTGCTCGCAACCCCGGCGCAGGGCCTCGCTCTTGAACTCGGCCGCGTTGTCTAGGTAGAGCAGCAAGGGCTTGCCGCTCATCTGCCAATCCATTTCCACGTTCAGTCCTTCCAGCCAAGGGCGCTTGTCGCAGGCGACATGCACGAGGCACAGGCCAACCGAAACGGCAGACGGCGCTTCCAGCGTGACGACCATGCCGAGCACGCAGCGGGTGAACACGTCGATGGCGAGGGTCAGGTACGGGCGGCCAATAGGTTGCCGGTCGCGGTCATCGACCACGATCAGGTCGATGACCGTATGGTCTATCTGCACCTGCTCCAGCGGCGCGGTCACGGCAGGAGGCTCGCCGCCCACACCTTGTAGGTCACGAGCGGCATCCTGGCCTTCCCGCCGGCGGATGACCTTGCGCGGGTCAAGGCTAGCGATCCGTAAGGCCACGGTATTGCGCGCCGGCACTCGCAGTTTTTGAGCCTTGCACACCTGAGTGACTTCGCGGTGAAAGGCCGCTAGGCTGCGCTTCTGCTTGGTCAGGAACCGCTTTTGCAGTAGCTCGTGGATGACGCGCTCGACCGGTTCCGGCAAGCGCCCCTTACCTTTACCTCCACCGGACTGGCCGGGCACCAGATCCGTCACGAGGCCGCTGCCTTGCCGGGCACGCCGGATCAGAACGTATACCTGGCGCCGAGACAAGCCCAGCGCCTGAGCCGCCATATCGGCCGCTTCGTGCCCGACCGTCTCCGACTGCGCCAACGGACTGATGATCTCCGCACGACGGCGCGCACGCTCCCAAGCCTCATCAGGCAGAGTGGCCACGCCTTGTTCTGGAATCCGTGGGGTGTCCGTCGCCATGCTCACCTCGCTTTGGTGCACACGAGTATTGAGCATAGTCGAGATTGGTGCAGATCACTTCTGATATTGAACTGTCAGGAGCTGGCTGCACAACAGCCATTACGCCCAATCAACTGGTGCAGTCGTCTTCTGAAAATGACAGCCGAGCTGGCCGGGTACAGTGCGGCCCAGGTGAAACGGATATGGGCCGAGGTCAGCCAGGCCGAAGCGAAGCAGCACGGCGCGTTCGTGGAGGACGCATTGACGGAAGCCGATGCCCTGGCCGCTG